>JACMIO010000054.1 GCA_014381105.1 bacterium
ACTCCTTGTTTTCCGATCTCGACAAAAATCTGATATATGAAACTGCTAGAGTAATGGAACAAAATATACACTCAAACTCCTCCGGTGTAGATTGTTATGTTTCAACATTTGGTGGGATAGTAAATTTTGAACCCGACAAAGGATTCAGTCGTATAAGACCAAAAAAGAAATTCACGCTACTCGTTGGTACCAGTGGGATAAAACACTCCACTGGCAAGGTAGTATCGCAAGTAAGACAATTCAGGCAAAAAAATTCTACTGTTTTCAAAGAACTTTCCTTAAAAGCTCAAGTAATCTGCAAAAGGGCAATAAACTCAATGAATGAAGGGGATGAATCTGAGCTTGGTAATTTGCTTACTGAAAATCATAAATTGTTGTCCCTGCTAGGGGTGTCCCATCCAGAGATTGAAAAATTGATTGAAATTAGTCTCGATAACGGTGCTTTAGGAGCAAAATTGACAGGTGCGGGTAAAGGAGGAGCCGTTATTGCACTTATACCAAAGGATTCAAGCAAGGAGATACTAGCGAAAATTGGCAGCGGTCCGGGCAAATGGATGTTAGTCGAATTTGATTATGATGGCGTAATTCTTGGCTGAACTTGATTCAGGTATCAAGGTTTAAATTTTCATAGGAAAAGTAACCATAATGCTGCAAGAAGTTGTCTTAATTAAATTGGGTGGCTCTGTTGTTACTCATAAAGAAAGACCCATGACTATGAACAAAATAGCCATCGATCAAATATTTAAATCGCTATTATCTGTAAAAGTGCCCATCATATTTGTTCATGGCGGTGGTTCTTTCGGGCATTATTGGTCAGTAAAGTACGATATGCATTCCAAACCCGATAGGTACCCATCAGATGGTATAGCAGTAGTTCATGAATCAATGATTTCATTAAACCATAAATTGGTTAAGTCAATGATAAGATTCAAGTTGAATCCATACTCTGTTTCACCTTTTTCATTTATTTCAAAAAATAAACCGCTTGTGAAAAAGATCATCGAATTGGCATCTATGACCAGGGACAAAATAATACCAGTGACATACGGGGATATCGTATATAGAACACATCATAAATACTCAATACTATCGGGTGATGAATTGATGACAATGCTCTCCTATGTGTTAAGACCAAAAAAAGTAATTTTTGCAGTCAATGTTGATGGAATTTATCAAGATCCTCGCACAAAGGAACTCATATCAACAGTCGAAGACGGTTCATTAATTAAATTTTCAAACGTGAATTTTGATGTAACAGGGGGAATGAAGAGAAAAGTTCGTGAAGCATTAAAAATCTCACTTGCAGGTATGGATGTGCACTTTGTAAATGGCTTCAAACCTGATAGACTCCTGAAAATTTTAGATAACAAGAAAACCAAAGGTACAGTAATAAAGGGAAAAAGGTCCAGTAAGCGAAATGCCCGATGAATCAGACTCTCCTTCAGACATTGAAGTAATAAAACAACGAAAGAAGGAAGGAATAGTTATTCCTTTAACTAGGAACGTTCAAGCTAAAGAGTCATCTACTTACTTAGAATATGTCAAGTTAATTCATAACGCTCTACCAGAAATTGATTTTGATGCTGTCGAAACGAACCAGAAATTTCTTAGCCACCACTTCAAAGCACCGATTATTATTGATTCTATGACAGGAGGAACCCCTGAAGCTACAAAAATAAATTCCAGGCTTTCTCTTGCTGCTGAGAAATTTGGCCTTGGTATGGGACTGGGTAGTCAGAGGGCAGGTCTTTTGAGTAGCGAACTAGCTGAGACATATTCGATAGCCAGATCTAATGCCCCAAATGCATTTCTGGTGGCAAATATTGGAGGAGCACAGCTTTCAAAGGGACTGAAAATTAAGGAAATAAAGAACATGATTGATATGATTGAAGCTGACGCACTTGTTGTGCACTTGAATCCCCTACAAGAATTGATTCAGCCGGAGGGAGAACCAAAGTATAAAGGAGTATTATCAAAGATCAAAGAGATTTGCACAAATTTTGATATTCCAATAATTGTAAAGGAGGTTGGAGCTGGGATTTCAATGGAAGTTGCCAAGAGATTGCAGTCTGCTGGGGTTTCTGCAATCAATGTTGCTGGATCTGGGGGAACAAGCTGGGCAGGTGTTGAAAAGTTAAGGGCAGAAACGGCACATGACTCTAATAAGATAAATTTGGGGGAATTGCTTTGGGATTGGGGCATCCCTACTGCAGTAAGTTTGATAGAGGTGAGAAATTCAGTAAGGATACCGGTTATTGCGTCGGGAGGAATTCGAAATGGTTTAGAGATCGCCAAATGTATAGCCTTAGGGGCGAATATGTGCGGTATGGCTTTTCCTTTTCTCAGACATGCTTCAAAATCATTGGAAAGCTTGTACGAATTTACTAACATGATACTGATTGAATTGAGGGGCGCAATGTTTCTTGTTGGCAGTAAAAACATAAACCAACTAGGAAAATCTAGATTCATGGTTACTGGAGAATTAGCGAAGGTGAAATAATGGATAATTTGAAAGACGAGCTTAGTAACGTTGTATCACGTGTAAGAAGCTTTACGTTATCTGTCCTTGAAGGTGAGCCAAACAGATTGTATGATGCGGCGCGTACTTACCTCGCTAGTGGAGGAAAAAAACTCAGGCCGTTCATGGTAATAAAAAGTTGTGAAATGTTTTCAGGCATGGAAGAAAAAGCGTTACCAGCTGCAGCAGCAATAGAACTGATCCATAATTTTTCTCTAATTCATGATGATATCATGGATAATGACGATATTCGGCACGGGGTCTCTACTGTTCATAAGAAATTTGGTTTACCAATCGCACTCATTGCTGGAGATATCCTGTTCTCGAAAGCTTTTCAGGTACTGTCATTGCAAGGAAAGAGAGTTGGGCATGATGACACCATAATTGCCGAAATGAATAGAATTCTATCTACTTCGTGTGTTTATGTGTGCGAAGGTCAAGGTCTTGACATACAAATGGCCTCAAATAACAAGATACCAACTATAGATGAATATTTAGACATGATACAAAAGAAAACTGCATCTCTGTTTGAAGTTTCTTGTGCCCTAGGCGTTCTGTCTTCCAAAGAGCCTTCAGATGAGAACGTGAACAACTTGTCTAAATTTGGACGATACACAGGAATTGCATTTCAG
>JACMIO010000055.1 GCA_014381105.1 bacterium
GGAAAGTAAGGTATTGGTAGAAAGAACAATATACTGATGATAAAGCTCACTAATAAAATACCAAGATACCCAAAGTAATCGTATAACAATACTAGCTCATCAAGAGTGATCAAGACAGGTAGATTAAGTTAAAATAATATATTAAAATGTTATAAAATTTGAATCAATTTTGCGATATAAAACAAATTAAATAGTATTTGAAAAGTTACGCCTAATCAAAAACCTGCCAAGCCATTGATTTGAATAAAAATTTTCATTGAAGAATCATAGAAAATTGTATATAGAATAATCATCCACTTATTGCTGATATAAGACTTGTTCTTTGACGCAATATCTGAAGTATTATTTCAGGAAATACCAAAGGCACCTATTGTCAGATCTCAAGTATTACTGAATATAGATCGATTTGAAATAGGACAGAGCTATGTAACAGCCAAAATACAAAACAGATATGCGGAAAACGTCACGGTAAACATTCAGGGAGGTCGACCTGGCATAGAACTTCAAGAGAGTCTTTTTAAAGTAAAAAACCCTGAAAATCAAATCCCTTTACAATTTGCGTATCTAAAGGCAAATCTAATCGAGACAGGAAAAATATTTGTGAGAAAGCTTCCAGTTGTTGGCTTACGAGATTGGTTATTAATTTACGAGGATACGTTAGTTGAGCTATCGGTAAAAGATGCTTATGACGAGTTGGAAATTGTAGTTATTTAAGGAAGACGTAACAACGACATTGAATCATATTGAGTAAATTGGTTATGAATTCAATAGCATATATGATCTGAAGTTATTATAAAGGAACAAAATAAAATATTTTCAAAAGCTTGATACTTCAAATAGTATTAATCAAAACTTAAAAAAAGTGGTTAGTGACCACCACAGCCACAACTATGTTCTTCTCCATGATTATGAGCACTTGCATTTTCAGAACATGTAGGACAAAGGGGACTATTATTTTCAGACATGAATGTAATCCCGCAGGAACTACACTTTAGTTTTTGAATTCCTTCCATAAATTGTAAAGGCCCGATACTATAATTAATGTCTTTCTTGAAATACAGATCTTCTTGTACATCTGAACATTGTATTAGTATTAATGTCTAGTTTACGTTTTTAATAAAATGAACGTCTGAAACCAAATTAGGGTAAAAAGAACGAACGTAAGGTTATATTCCCTGTCAATTATTTAGAATTGATTGAAACAATTTGTAGTTATTCCTAAATTCAAAGAGAATACTAAAGAAATAACGTACTTTGAGCCTAGGATTGTCAAGATTGTCAAAGGTGAATCAATAACTTGGATCAATCGAGATACAAAGGTACATAACTTGACTTCAGGGGATGCGAATTCCACTTTGCCAAGTCCTTTCTTTCAAACTGGAAGCATGCTGCCGGGGGAATCTACAACTGTTAAGATCGATAGTAATCAACAAAGTATACCATATTACTGCACTATGCATCCCTCTGAAAGAGGCGTGATTGGGATGTTACCCAAACCCGAGGACCAGATGACAGAAGATGAGAAGGCTAGATTTCTAGACGACTTAAACTTGTCAATATCGGACAATGCAAATCAAAAAATATTAACTCGTCTTCAAAGACAACTGGACCCAGCAATTATTGAATATCTGAGTGACCCTCACGCAGCCCTAATCCAGAATAGAGTAATGACCATTGTTTTTTGGGATATCAGTAATTTTTCAAAATTGACTGAAATCTTTAAAGACCATCCTGAGCTCATTGCGGTATTTCTCAATGAATATCTTGGCGTAGCAGTTCCAATTATACACGAATATGGCGGAATAATTGATAAATTCATTGGGGATGGCATAATGGCATATTTTGGATTCAAGGAAACGGATGATGACGGTTCAATTGGTGCATCGAATGCGATTATCGCAGCTCTAAAAATCAAGAAGGCATTCCAATTTTTTAAAAAAAATTGGTTGGATATTTGGAGTACGGTTACTAATTTTGATACAAATATAGATATAAAATGCGGGATTAATACCGGCTCTGTCTTAGTTGGACTCATGGGGAGTCAAGAAAGGGACCAGTTTACAGTGATAGGAACTCATGTGAATTTGGCAAGCAGGATGGAAGGGATAGCTGAGACCGATCAAATCGTTATATCCCAATATACAAAGGAAAAGGTTTTACAAAAATTCAACATGGAAACTATTCAAATAAAAGAAGAAAAAATAAAAGCTTTTGAAGACATTACTGAATATTACGTAGTGATAGGTCAGAACTAGAGTTTCTTGACAATAGAACGTATAAACAGTCCTTATTTACAAACAATACAACTTCCGAGAAATGTAATCATCTTATGAAGCCACATAAAATCGCAACTCTTTCATTAATGCTTGCAAGAGTAGTATATACAATCAATTGGTTTAACATTGCTTCTATCTTCTACCTAGTCGCTTCCGATTTTAAAGAAGATATCGCCATGCTTGGAATAATAAGTGCTAGCTTTCTTATCGGTGTAGGTCTGTTCCAGGTACCTGCAGGAATCATTGCTGCAAAGTATGGTCCTAGAAAGATTGCCATATATGGAATCATAATTGCCTCATCTGCAGCTTTAGTAACTGGATTAGCTAGTAATACTTCGCAAATCACTCTGTTGAGATTCATAATTGGTTTAGGAATGGCATGTTTCTTTGGACCAAGTGTTATCCTAGTTTCGAAATATTTAGGAAAGGAATCAGAAGGACTGGGAATTGGATTACTAAATTCAGCCCATGCCTTGGGCGGAATTATTGGATTATTTGGCTGGGTGATATTGGCTGAACACTTTGGTTGGAGAGCGACACTTATTTTGAGTGGCGGGTTGGGAATATCAACTGCCATTATTCTAAGCAGTGCATTACTAAGGGATGTCGATGAAATAAGGAATGAGTTTAAGATTAAGGTATCTCATGTTTTTAGTACCTTATTTAACAAATCATTGATAGTCCTTGGAATCACATTGCTAGGATTTCAGGCGGGATCGAGTATGATTTTGACTTTTAGTGTATTCTACTTTGTAGATCATTTAAAGATTAATCCAATTGATGCCGGGTTAATAGGAAGCCTAAGTCTAATAGTCGCGCTTGTCTCATCTCCATTTTTTGGAAAACTCTACGACAAGATTGGTAATGCAAGGATATTACTGTTGATTTCAGGTATCATTAGTGCGGCCAGTCTGGTAGGTTTTGCTACCGATTCACTATATGTTATTACGGCATCGATCCTTATAGCAGGATTTTTCTTATCGGCAGGTTTTGTAATAGTATATGCAAAAGCAAAAGAAATCAACAAGGCACAACCTCAGTATCAGACCCTTGCCGTAAGTTTCGTAAATGGTGTTTCGTTATTCGGGGTCTTCTGGGTCCCGGTCTTATTTTCCAGTATAGTAAGCGGCTTGGGGTATGAGATAGCTTGGTTGTTAGGAGCCTTGGTTATTATTTTACTGATACTTCCAGTAGTTAGGTTAAAATGAATAAATTATTCTGGTATCAAGATCAAATATTCTAAACTATCAGTTAATTAAAATCGATTCTGCATATTATACTGTTAATATATGTCGAGTTTGAATTAAATGCTCAAATGATATTCTATGAGTAAAATGGTGAATATATGAACTGGAATAATAAAACTGGAAATTATCGGTATATTGTCCTATTTATTGTGGTCGGCGTATTTGTCCTTCCGACTTTACAGCAATCGGCATTTTCGAACCATGGCAAGGAAATAGCTCTAAAATTAAATGATGCCCAATTTTATTTACCACTGGGCAAGAACGTCCAGGTGATCAAGTTAACTACCACATATTCGGTTACCGATCCTGCCACGGTAGATAAACAAATCAGTGGAACGATGAAAATTTATACAGCCAATGGAACTTTAATGAAAACGACGTCAATTCCAAATGGATTCAAAGCTGATAAGAATGGTTTTCAGCAATTTGTTACCAGTTTACAAAATAGTACTATTCAATCCATTACTACCGTTGTATTATTTACTGATTTGAACAAGACTGCTGCACTATCTAATTCCATTACAAACAATCTAGTTCTAAATAAAACACAATAATATTCCTCGCAGACTTCCATCATTCAAACATTCGTAATGATAAGAGAAAAACATCATTCTGTTCTATCGAGACCCTTGATAATTAGGAGTACTTAAATAATTTTTCTTAGAATAAAGTTATAGAATGATTACCGCAGAGATAAGTCTCGTTCCTGTGGGCTCTCGTTCAGGAACAAGCATGAGTAAGGAAATAGCACTAGCTTTTGACGCAATTAGTGGAATCAAAGATCTGAGAGCAACCCTTACTCCACTTGGAACTCAGATTCAATCAAATAGTATGGTGGACATTCTGAATGCAATAAATATTGCACATGAGGCGGTTAAATCGTCTGGAATAAAGAGAATAATCTCAATTGTGCATATTGATGAAAGATTGAATAAAGAACAAAATCTTGATCAAAAGTTGATTCTGTCATCAACAAATTGAAGTGACAGCTTCATACTTGCTTCACAACATAGCCTGATTAACTGTTGGCTTGTTCTTTGATTTAGAGATGAATTGTACTTAAGCAGTTGTGGAAAGTCTTATTCCAATGGCCTTATTACTTGGGTGAGAGCACCTACAGATACGACTTGCTGGATAATGTTCTGAAAGCTTGTGGCGACATGTTCGATAATCACAAATTGGCTCTTCAGCATCACCCACTACATTTACAAAATGATCAGAATAGCCAAACATACTACAGGTACTACAACATAACATAATACCATTTCCAGAGTCCTTTTTTGGTCAATAAATCATTTGTTTAATTACCATTCATGGATATTATTTTCCACCACCTTGGTGTTCCTTTTCTTACAAACTATTATAGATTGTCAAACATCCTTTTGCAATAGTATCAGTATTTTGATAACTGTAATGGTTGTTTACTAGATATCATTAGGTTAATTTTGGTCTTTTTTGACGAAGGCTGATGACAAAATATCAAGATATTGTAAAATGAAGAATTGCAAACCGAATCAAATTTAAGTCCAAAGAAATAAGAAGAATTGAATGTTCAAACGACTGGGCGCTGTTATTCTTTTAGTTGAGGATTTACAAAAAAGTATAGACTTCTACAGGGATACTCTTGAACTTAAAATAAAAAACCAGTCGCCAGATTGGGTTGAATTTCAAAATGAAGCTCAAGGTGCTGTATTAGCATTACATCCTGCGCGCATCAAACAGAAAGGATCTTCAAATATGCTAGTAGGATTCAACGTCAGTAACTTGGAATCTGTTTGTAAAAAGCTCGAAGAAAAAGGGGTCAAATTCCATAAGAGGATTACCGAGGAATCTTTCGGAAAACATGCAATTATTGAGGACCCGGAGGGTCATCTAATATCAATTGTAGAAATTCCACCAAAAGATGAATTGGGTCAAATTCCATATTATCATGGATTTGCTCCCGTAGAAGGCTTGATGTAATGTTATAATTTTTAGCAACATTTACCAAGTTACTTAAGCTTTTTAAAGGATTTGATTTTCTAGATGAAACCTATAAGAGGAACTGGATGTTTGAAACCATTAAAAGGAAAAAGTAATCTGATATCATATTAGATAGAAATGTATTTTATTTGGAGTATGTTTTGTAAGATTCCAAGATACAAGATAATACTTCAAGTCCTAGTCTTAAAAAGCCCAAACAATTATGATATAATAATAATAAGTTTGTTGTATTATTACAGTTAGATGAGCGAATTTGCCTTTTTTCGATTCAAAAGCGCTAACATGCTTACTGATGATGAAGAAAGAGATAGAGAAGAGATTATTAGACTAACAGAGCAGGTTCTTGATTTAAAAGGCATAGAATGTGATGCTAAAATCGCCAAGATCTCCGAGGATCAACTGAGGGAGATACTTGAAGAAGTGAGAAGACTGCGAAGGAAAAAGAAAAAGACTTACTTTGATTCAACTGATATTAATATAAATGAACAAGACAAAGATATTGAAAATGATGAGGGAGAAAGTCCTTACATTAGGTAGAAGATGACTTAAAATGGATATGGATAACCTCACAAATCGCTGGCTTGCAACTTTAGGTATAGGAGTATTGATTTTCGGTCTTGCATTATTTGTCTTGAAAGTTCCAGTACGTACTATGCTCATTTTCTTTGCAATTGGAATACCCGTCGTATTTCTATGGCTGTATGCTGACGAAAGATCCCGCAGAGAAAAGAAAGAAATGGAACAGCTGGGCAAAATTCAACAGCAGCCCTGTATTTGCACAGTATGTAAACATGAACAGGCAGCAGTTTGTATAGAACAAAAGTGTCCATGTTGCATTATCATGAAAGGGGATAGCATTATAGGACATTCCATCAATCCCCTTCAATAATTACTGCGCACCAGTATGAATCATTTATGAAATTATGAGAAATTTCATGCTTCGATGTTACTCTTGCATAATACCTTCTCTTTTGAGGTATCATCACATAATTTAGAAAGTATCCGGAGGAGTGCAGAAACTGACACTAAAGGTCTCTAAATTAGTAATCATCTTTAATTAGTACAAGATTAATAGATTTGAAAACAATATGTAAAACAGATGTGTCTATAAACAAGAATAAAGAAACGAAGTACAAAAATATAGGTCACGACATGCTGTGGCTAATGCAAGTCCTCAACACGCATAGATATTACTTGGGGCTAATTAGCCATTAATTAATAACTCATTAGCGCAAAATCTGGATGTCTTATTTTCAAGATCCAAAAAATATATTCCACGTTAACTTCATGAGCAACAAATACTTAAAAATGAATTAAGTTTAAAGTAAGATGTGATTTTGTCCACGGAGGATGAACTATTTCAAAGAGGGTTAATCTTAACAGACGACATTGCCATTGATCCAATTCTCGATTTCAATTTATATTCTAATGCTATAGTCAACATTGTAAGAAACTCACATCCAAAATTTACTATTGGGATTTTCGGCGATTGGGGAACAGGAAAGACCACTTTGATAAATTCTGTTGACAAAGTCCTTCAAACTGATAAAGATTTGATCAGAATAAGACTTGAACCGTGGCGCTATAAACAGGAACAATTCCCGCTGGTTTCATTGTTAAAAAGCATTGCATTCGCGTTACCGGCTGAGAAACAATTTCAAGTTTTAAAACAGAAGTTGGAAACAAGTGCAATAAATTATCTCAAGAAAACTCCAGATATCCTTACATCAATCATATCCAAGTACGCTTCAGAAGAGGATGAAATTTCAGATGAGATGCTTAATACTTTTAAAAGGGAATTAAATTCAAAGATCCAACTAATAGCAGAATTAGATAGAGACACGGTCTACTTTGATGGTTTGAAGGAGATCATGAAAGAATTAAGAAATCTCCGTCTGGATAATCCTGCATTCAGGATTATTGTATTTGTGGATGATTTGGATAAATGTCCTCCCAAGAGGGCGCTTGAAATTTTAGAACTCATAAGAATATTTCACGATATTGAGGGATTTGTTTACATCATTGGAATAAGTCAAGATATGATTATCAAGTTTAGCAACATTGAAAATAACAAAATGAGTATTGATGGAGAGCATTACATTAAGAAGTTGATTCAAATACCAATTACTTTACCCAAATGGAGTAATCATGATATTGTTAACCTGGTCAAAGATTTAATAAAAAAGGGAATGATCCATGATAAGTTCAAGGACGTTGTAGAAAAAAATATAGATCTAATTTCAGTAGCAATAGACAATAATCCCAGAGAGATCAAAAGATTCTTGAACAACTTTTTTGTAGCACATGAAATTTTTTCGGGTAAGAAAAATTTTGAGGCAAAAGAATTGATTTTTTCGGGTAAGAAAAATTTTGAGGCAAAAGAATTACTTATAATTCAAGCCATTCATTTACGATGGACCAAGTTTTATAATATATTGGTAAGATCAGATGAATCATTCTTTAAGGGATTAGATAAGTATCTAAAAATGGATGACGAAACACGCTTAAAGAGTTTGGATTTGTACGAAGGAAAAAAGGAGGAGGGAGATATGAAAGTGTGGAAAGTGTTACGAGATTTTAAAACAGACTCTGGTTTATGGAATTTTCTAATTCAAAATTCAGATACTTTAAGAAATGTACGGGATTGGAATATCTATAGCCATGCTATAGAAACATCTGTAGAACCAACCAGTAAACATAGAAAAGCAATAAACTACGAAGCTATAAAGTTACTGCAAAGTGGAAAGATTAATGAATTTAATGATAAAAGGGCCAACGAATTTAAGAGTTTATCTATGAGAGAGGCGGATCTGCGGGAGGCGGATCTGCGGGAGGCGGATCTGCGGGATGCGGATCTGCGGGATGCGGATCTGAGGGATGCGGATCTGAGGGATGCGGATCTGAGGGATGCGGATCTGA
>JACMIO010000056.1 GCA_014381105.1 bacterium
ATGAAATCGATACAAATACGTTAAGCAATGTGATTTCCTTGGTTGATGATGTGATAGCAAAGCTGGTACTGATATAGAAAAATTTTAATAAATATACCACTAAATCACATGATATCACATGAATATGTTTGATTTTAACTTGCAATATACGTTATCAGATGTCATGATCTCAATCACACTATTCGTATTATCATTTGTGGCCTTTTTCTATTTTGGGTTTTTCAGGGATTCGAAAGAACGTGAAGAGGAGAATCACAAGTTCAAAGATATGTTGATAGAGGGATATTTTCATAAATTCGATGAATATAATCAGATTATTTCAGATTTACGATCTAAATTAGATTTGGTGGAAATCAAAATAAATTCAGTGCATAATAATAACAGGCAGAACGAAATTGTTGATACTAGTGACATGGATTCTAACAAATCACAAGATATATCACATTCCATACCTGTGACAAATGATGTGATTATCACTCAGAAAAAAGATGATGAAAAAGAGGACGAATTGCGAGTCAATACTGTTGATTCCATCCTCGAGATGCTTGAGGTACCACTTACATCTAGAGAGATCCAGAGAAGAATTAACAAATCACGTGAACATACATCTCGATTGTTGAAAAAATTATATTCTGAAAACATAGTAATGAGGGATGGGAGTAACAGACCTTTCAAATATAAGATTACAAATGAAGGTCGTAAACTGTTGGAACGGACAGCAAATTCGAGTCGTTAGGTTTATCATAATTTTCTCTGAAATTATTTACCTTCTCTTTAATCAGTGTATATACCCATTGTTTGCCATTTTTTGATCTGTTAAGTTGTTTCTTGAAGTAAAATCTAGATAAGTAGATAGAGATGACACTCAACTGAATAGATTCGTAATACAAATCGTGGTAGATTCTTAGTATATCAGAGGAGGTAAATGTGTGATATCGAAAATTCTCAATAATTAAATTCCATAATTTGGAACCTAATTTTGTATCACTTACTCTACGTTCAAAGCTGCCCTCAAAACTTCCATCGATGGAGTTTTTATCAAATAATTGCACAAATTCAATTACATTCATCAGTTTTTCTTTTGTTAGGGTGCCCTGAAGGGTTAAATTGTATTTTTCCCCATTCTCATCTTCCAATTCAATTTTGATCTTCCTCCTCGCAGTTGACAGATCGGGACATGATATCACATCACACTTAACAATTAAAGTGATTAACAAGTTAACTAAGAGCTCAGCTTTTGTTAGCTCATTATTTGTGCTAGAATTTGGATGTATTTTTTTTCTGTAGTTATCATTTTTCTCCCTGCCTAGCACAAATATTTTCCAGTGGAAATAAAGGGGTTATTTTGCCTACTTAACAATGTTGATTACTGTTAATTGGCCTCCAATGGAAATAAAGGGGTTATTTTCAATATTTTTTACTCTATTGAATTAACAAAACATAACAATTGTTAGTTCCACCCCTACATTTCTCTTTGAAGACTGGCCAAGTTTCTAGTCGTCTTTTAACATATAACAATTAACAAACAACTGAAACAAAATTGATTTAGGCGTTTTTATTTTATATACATCCCACTTACTAAATGAATTTATTATATTGAGATACAGAAGAAAAAGAGGGGTGTCAGAGGTGTGCGTAATTGGATGATGACATCTTAGACACTATTTTTGATAGCGCGATTAAAAACAAAAACATCATCAAGAATAGACAGGTTTTGACTATCGATTACGTACCTGATAAGCTGTTGTTCAGGACAAAAGAAAGTACAGCAATCGCGCAATCATTATCAGTTATACTAAAAAAAGGCCGTCCATCTAATTTGTTGATTTTTGGAAAACCAGGAACTGGGAAGACAGCAGTTGTAAAGAACGTTATTGACCGCCTTTATAACAAGACCAAAGAATTGGATATTAATCTAAGAGTTCCATTTATCAATGCAAAAAATTCAAACACACCGTACAAGATTCTATACGAAATCGCAGAGTTGTTGGGTATCAACAAGGAGGAAAGAAAAATGCAGGTTTATTTTACCGGACTATCCATGAGCGAAGCAACTGATAGAATTCTTGATTTCATAAGACGCAGGTCCATCAAAGTTGTACTTGTCATAGATGAAATTGATTCTCTTGTTAATAGAAAAGGTGATGATATCCTCTATAACTTTACAAGAGCTAATGAAAGGATTTCTTCAGATCAGTTCATTAGTTTGATAGGTATTTCAAATAGCTTAACATTCAAAGATAAATTAGATCCAAGAGTAAAGAGCAGCTTGAGTGAAGAGGAACTCGTTTTTAATCCATACACCATCGAACAGTTAAAGCAAATTCTAATTGATAGATGCAAACTTGCTTTCTATGATAATGTTATTCCAATTGGTGTAATCAATCTGTGTGCTGCAATTGCTGGTAGAGAAACAGGTGATGCTCGAAAGGCCATAGATCTTTTGAGGGTTGCTGCAGAAATAGCAGAAACGTCAATGACAATGAAGATTAGTGAAGATCATATTAGAGGCGCACAACAAAAAATTGACAGCGACACAAACTTCGAAATCCTGAGAAATTCAACTTTGCACACCAAATTAGTAATATTTGCAATAATAAAATCCAAGAACGGAAGCACGGGAGAAATTTATGCAATCTATCAAGATTTTTGCTCAAGAATTCAACAGGAAGCACTAACACAAAGAAGAATGACACAAATTGTGGGCGAATTGGATCAGCTAGGATTAATTACAACTAATATAGTCAACCAGGGTCGATATGGTAGAACCCAAAGAATAAAACTGCATATTCAAATCTCATCTGTAAAAGAAGCTATCAAAAACGATCCGATATTGTCCCCTTTTATCGGCAACATTAATTGAAATCTTTCTTAAATGATTGAAGGTTTCCTAAATTAACCAATATACATATCCCAGGTGTAGGAGTAATTCCCATGGTTTGTTGAAATTTTGTCTGCCTCTGCCATGCTCCAGAATTTACTATCAATGTACCTTTGTATCTTCCTACTTCTGTCATATGCACATGCCCGGCATGAAAGATATCCGGTACATCTTCAATGACCAACATATCTTCTGATTCGGGAGCTATTGGTGTACGGTTACCATATATTGGTGACAGATGTCTCGATTTTAACAAAATTTTCATAGCTTCCACAGGTTTGGAATAGCTTAATCCAGGAACTGTGGCAATAACATCATCTAAGCTTTGGCCATGGAACATTAATAACTTAATTTTGTTTAATTCAACAACCGATGGATTGCCAATAATACTGAAATTTTCTAGAGATTGAAAATCTCGCAAATTTGTTAGAGCTGTCTGGGGCAAAGCCCGCCTTCCAGGGTCATGATTTCCAGGGATTAGGAATACATGCATCCGCTTGGGAATTTTTTCAAGCAAGGATGCCGCATATGATAATTGTTTGTTGATGTTCATATCGATCAATTCTTTGTCCTGATTAGGATAGATTCCAATTCCATCAACTATGTCTCCTGCTATACAGACGTACTTGATTTTTCTTACGATCTCATCCTCTGATGATAGCCAACTTAGAAAATCATTGAACTCTTTTTCCATGAAATATTTGCTGCCCACATGCAAATCCGAAATGAGAGCTACATAAGACTCTGTTCCTGATTTGGAGGCAACATGCTCCGGAATGTCAGGGAAAATGATATCCTTTATTACAAAATTATTTGAATTTCTTTTACTGAGTGAAATTTCTAACATCAACATTTGATCTAAAACAAGTGATGAAGCTTCCTTAATCAAGTCTCGTGTTTTGCAAACTACAGGTATGCTACCGGTAGTATCATCAATTATAAGCTCTACATCATTTTTTCTATTCCTCTTAGACATTATCAAACCCGCGAGAAAAACAGAATCAACAAATTTTCCCCTCTCATTGTCATTATCGAGAGAACTAGACCTGGATTTATTTCGAAGATCCTTGATCTGTTTTATTTTTCTTATTTGCCTGCTTTCTGAACGGATTGACAGTATTTTCAAAGTTTTTCTATAACGACTATCAAACAGTTTAACAAAATCCTTGTCATTTTCAGACTTTATCTTGTAAGTAGGATCAAAGAGAATCTTATAATTCTCTAGATTGCTATCCGACTTTGGCTTCGAATTAATGTTAGTTATTAGAGGGTCATCCATAGTTCGATTTACATCACTAGATATCACATTCTTTATGTCATCAATCAAGATTGGAGATTTTTTCTTGAACTTATTTTTGGCATCAACTATTGTCTTGATTATTTTTTCCACATCACAATCAAGTGATTTGAGAAAGGCAAAAGCGTCAGGATGAACTTGGTATCCCTTATTTATCGCATAAATCAATGCAATAGACACTGAATCCAAGTTTAATTATTGAACAGAACTATCATAAATGCTAAAAATGTTTTGGTTTGAGCATAGATTATTAAAAAGCAAATACTGAGGTTGAAGCATGTACAGATACAACTTCAAAAGAAGAATTCTCTATCTTTTAGTTGGCATTCTAGTATTCTTAATTTTCTTTACAATTGGCACATCGGTCACTTTTGACAAATCTACATCACAACTCTTAAAAGAACAATTTGAGAACAAAATCAAAAATATTGATAGTATAGGCATATTCGTCAATAACTTTCTAATATCAATCTTAATGTTTGTTCCAGGTATCGGAATTGCGTTTGGTTTGTTTTCAGGATTTAGCACCGGCAATATTTTCATGATAATAACACGAGATTTACCAATCCAGATACCACCATTACTTGTCTTTTTGACAATATTTGGAATGATGGAGCTCGTTTCATACGGTATAGCTATCTCTAGAAGTTACCTACTACTGATTAACATAGTGAAAAGAACTAACATCAAAGAAAATCTTATTTATACGGGCATTGAAATTGGCATCGTTGTGGTAATTTTATTTTTCAGTGCAATTATTGAATGGGATTTAATAAAACAATCTGGCGGCTTTGATTTCGCAGAATAATATATGAATTAAAGAAAACACAAGAGGAACTCAATCAAATTCCAAATATGTTTTACGTGTAACTTGATCAACCACCATCACAGACATTGGACTAAAATCCCTTCCTTCCAATTCATTCAGTCTACCCTTAAACACCTTTTCTTCTGCAGTGGTCAAAAATTCAAATACCCAAGCTATCAAACTAGAGGTATCCACACCCTCCTTTTTGAGAAATATTGATATTTCTGATTGCATAAAATTTTTCTCTGTATTATTATTCCACGGTCTTGGTACTAGAATTACACTCTTCTTGTCTTGAATCGCTTTGATTAATTCTCTCTTCTTGTCTTCAATATCCTCAGTAACATGAAAACTGATGACCATCGCCTTATCCAATGGAATTTTTGCTTTTGCAGCTGCAACTTGAATAGAACTTATTCCGGGCATCAATTCTACATTATCGTTACCAAAAATTTCCAATAATCTATCAACAACCTCCGACTCTGAAAAGTTTACATCACCAGTGAAAGGAATTGTACAGAACTCATTTTCTTCCATTTTCTCAAACACCTGATTATAGGTTTCTTCCTGATCTTTCATGGTTACTTCATAGACCTGATGAAAATGAGGAATAATCAAATCTCGTATTATGGATAATGTATATTTGTAACCTATCAAATACTTAGATTTTCTTATTACGTCTTTTGCTAGGTCTGTCAAGTACTTTGATGAGCCTGGACCAACTCCAACAAGAAATAACTTCTTGTCTTTGATTCTGTCTTTCGTCACAGCTTTAGCTATTATCCTGTGTATTTTATTTGCTTTCTTTGAATCCAATATATTGTAAGAAACCAAAACATAGAATCAATCATGACATCTTGTATAGAGTTATTATCGGATTCCAATCCACATGATGGAATTGTAAAGGATCCTTTGCAGGATATTTCACCCAGCCCTTAACTATTGCAAAGTTGTAATTTTTCTGTTTATTTTCAATATTGGTCTTGATCTTAAGTTCCGTACCCCATCTTTTTTCCAGGAAATACATATCTGAAATTTGTGAAAAAGGAAATACAATATTTTGATTGCTTTTTTCCAGATCATTCCTTAACTCAGTAATACCATAGCCTTCTACGGGCAAGAAAACATTCTTGTTCTCCTTGAATCGCAAGAGCTGTCGATCTGAATGAACCTGATGAACCCTGTAGGACATATTGGTTTTTGTTATGAATATCAGATTTTTTTCCGTCGCAACAAGCATTCCTTCCCTTTTCCTTTTCATAAAACCATCTTCTCCACCCCAAATCCACATCAGATGAGTTTTAATTTGCTCATTCCATTCCAACAACATTTACAATTCCTCATTATCATGGATTTATTTTTTTCATCGACCAATCGAAAAATGCACAGTTAATCTTGCAAATTATGCAACCTTTTAATACAAATAATATCAAATTACACATTTAAATGATAGAGCAAAGAAGCTCAGCAAAATTTGATGATGAGCAAGATTCATTGGAAATAAATCTCCAGGGGAAAACTCTCCAAGAAATGAGGGACAGGGCATTACAAAATATAGAGGAATTCTGGGCTCAGCAAGCTAATAACTTGGTATGGAATCGAAAATGGGATAAAATTCTAGATTGGAATCCTCCTTTTGCCAAGTGGTTTACAGGTGGTTTGTTAAACGCGTCAGTAAATTGTCTTGATAAGCACATTAACAATAGTACAAAAAACAAAGCAGCCATAATATGGGAAAGCGAATCTGGAGACGTTCGTACCTTTACATATAATCAACTCTATATACAGGTAAATAAATTTGCAAATGCCTTACGCAATTTAGGAATCAAGAAAGGTGATAGGGTTACCATTTACCTCCCAATGGTTCCCGAATTACCCATTGCCCTACTGGCTTGTAGTAGAATAGGGGCCATACATATCGTTGTATTTTCCGGATTTAGTTCACAAGCATTAACTGATCGTATTAATGATTCAAAATCTAAAGTAATCATAACAGCTGATCAAGGAATAAGGCGTGGAAAAATACTTGAACTGAAAAAAATAGTTGATAGTGCAATTACAACAACCCCCTCTATAGAACATGTAATTGTCCTTAAGAGAGGAACTGATGAAATCATAATGAATGAAAAAGACCTGCTATGGGACGAATTGGTAATGAAAGAAAAAGCTTACTGCAAACCCGAATTTGTAGAAAGTACTCATCCACTCTACATCCTATATACTTCTGGCACTACCGGAAAACCAAAAGGCGTATTGCATAGTACCGCAGGGTATCTTACTCATATTCATGCTACTGCCAGATGGGTATTTGATTATAATGATAAGGATATCTTTTTCTGTACCGCAGATATAGGTTGGGTAACAGGACATAGTTATATGGTATACGCTCCTTTGATGCACGGAGTGACAAGTGTTATCTACGAAGGAACGCCTGATTTTCCGACACCTGATAGATACTGGGCACTAATCGAAAAACACAGAGCTACAATTCTGTATACCACTCCAACTGCGCTTCGTATATACATGAAACACGACTTGTCAATCCCTGATAGTTTTGACATGTCATCATTGCGTCTCTTAGGTACCGTGGGTGAAGCAATTAATCCGGAGGTATGGTTATGGTATTTTAGAGCGATTGGAAAAGAAAAATGCCCCATTGTTGACACATGGTGGCAGACCGAAACGGGTGGAACAATGATAAGTCAATGCTTAGGTATTGATACGATACCAATGAAACCCGGATCCGGAACTTATCCAGTTCCGGGAGTTGATATTGGAATAGTGGATGAAAATGGGGATGATGTTGAACCCAATAACAAAGGCTATTTGGTTATAAAGAGACCATGGCCAGGCATGTTGATGACTCTATGGAATAATGATGACAAATATGTTAATACATACTGGAGCAAGTTTAAAGGATATTATTATTCAGGTGATTTTGCCCTTTTAGACCAGGATAATTATATTTGGTTACTAGGCAGATCGGACGATGTGCTCAAGATTGCTGGTCACCGACTAGGTACCATGGAGTTAGAAAGTGCATTTGTATCATTTGATGCAATAGCCGAGGCAGCTGTAATCAGTAAACCTGATGAGGAAAAAGGAGAAGCTATAGTGGCATTTCTAGTTCTTAAAGCTGGGTATAAAGAGTCCCCAGAAATGAGAACGGATCTTATCAATCACATCAGAAAAACAGTTGGCCCAATTGCTACTCCAAGTGAAATTTACTTTACCAACAAATTGCCAAAGACTAGAAGCGGTAAAATAATGAGAAGATTATTAAAATCAATCAGCACAAACTCTGACATTATAGGTGACACTAGCACACTTGAGGACGAAGCTTCAATTGAAGAAATCAAACAGGTGTATAGAGATTTTCAAAACATCACTAAACGGTAACTAGTGCAAACTAGAATTCAGTACAGGGAATTCTTATACCGAGACTAATTTTATCTTTGAGTCTTTTGTAATATTATGGTAGTTGATGAATCCTGTCGTTGCTGCCAGAACATATCTTGCTGGTATTGTGTTCTTATAGGTAC
>JACMIO010000057.1 GCA_014381105.1 bacterium
TCAAATTTGCTGCGATAAATATATCTTTTATGCGTTGTTTTTTCAAATCTGATAAGATTACCAATAGAGATCTTTTTATTGAGATTCAAAATTTTCGGATAGGATCTTGGATTGAATAATGTTCCCTTCAATACTATCTTCAGGACAGTATCTAATTCGATGTTGACATACTGTTGTCAAATTAGATTAATATCATTATTATCACTTTAATTAGACAAGGATTCTTAGGTAACTGTATTTCCCAACAACGTTCTTTACCTTTAATATAAACGTACGATAAAGTAGAACGTTATAGTATTCATGATACTAGAAATTTCTAAGTATCCAGAATTGTTAACACTGTTTGACAGGGTAAGGAGAAAATGTGTGGATATTTGTATCTAGTAAAGTGTAACAATTATATAATTAGTTATACATACTAATGCGCGATGAAAGATACAAGACTATTAAAAATCCTTGTTGAAGAAAAGGCACTAGTAAAGTTACTAAAGACAATTGGATCCGGGAGAGAATATCCAACTAGAGAACTTTTAACAAAATTGGGTGCGTATGGATATGGGCATAAACTGCTCCTTAAAGCACAAAAGCGCGGATTAGTTGATAGAAAGACTGTCAAGAACAAAGTGTTCAACAGATTAACTAACGACGGCAAAAAAATCGTAAAAATAGTAAAAGAAATTGGCGTATAAAGGAACAATTCCTCCAACTTTTATTTTCTAAACTTATTTTAAAACTGAAGATAATTCTAGAATTTTATTATACCAAGAAGCGGATTTTACTACCCCACTAGATATCAATACTCCTTCCGCTCCAAGTTCAAGAGCCTTTTGTACATCAATTTTATCTACAATACCGGCTCCACATAGTACCTTAACCGTAGGAGATATACCCTTTACCATTTGTACAGAATTTGTTATGATTGAAGGATTCGCTTTTGATACTGCAATCCCCTTTCCAATAAGTTCAGGTGGTTCTATGGCTAGGTAATCGGGAGAAAATTGTGAAAGTGCTTCTACTTCTTCTAAATCATCGGCACAGACAATTGATATCATGTCCAATTCTCGCAGACGTTTTACCAAATTACTAATTTGTGAATGTTCTATTTTATGTTCACTATGGTTGATTATGGAACCTATTGCCCCATGAGATTTTACGATTTCAGGTATGGTAAAGCCAGTTGTTGCCCCGAGCGGTACGTCGTCTACATGTTGGCTTACTATTGGAACAGTTGTCCTGGACAAGGCCATAATACTGGATGGCGGGGGAGCAATGATGATATCCTTGTGATTTGATAGGAGTACATTCCTTGCTTCTTCAGCAATTTTTAATGAATTATCCCCAGAAATCTCATTGTAATTTTTGAGATTTATTACCAGTGGATTTGCAAAAGTGAACATAACAGAAATTTAGGAGAGATCTTCAAACTTGCTGTTTAGTTTTTGTATTCTAGCTTCATATCCTTTGTTATACTCAAGCTCATCTGGAACCAGCGTAGCAGGATGGATAAACCCTTGATTTCTCATAATCATAGCTCTTTCTGAAGCCCATAGCCTTTGGAGATCCCAATCTGAAGTTCCAAAACCGTCATGAGGACCGGTAAGGAGTCCATTATGCATGCTAAATACAAGACATGACACAATTGGGATCGCATAATTCAAACTGGCAGCAGAATTGAGCTTTACTGGCATCAATGGCATATGATGACTTCCTCTTGTATTTCCGGCAACGTAGTGGGGATTATTGAACGCGCTACCTGCTTCTTCAGTTGCAGGGAAATTTTTCTGAGTTCTTACTATTGCAATCGGGTCATCTTTACCAACATAAGTTCCTGCTATGTTATGCAGCCTATCAGTTGATGCAGAGACTATCTGTTCTCCTTCAGATGACAAGACCGAGTGTACTACATATCTTCCCGGATACATCAAAGCTGCTTCTAATTCCGGCTTGTCTCCCCATAGTTTGAGTCCTGCAACTTTACCTGTCATAACATCCATTATCCTAAATTTAACACCTTCAGCTAATTTTTCATTTATCAACAAACCAGTACTGCTCCTGGCGTCTACAAACATTCTCCAGAGTGGGAAATTAAAGGCACCCGGTTCTGTTTTATCTGCAGCAAAAACGCAAAATACTTCACTTGGTCTTTCTTCAATTTCTATCTCAGCTACTCCTGGACCCATGCCTCTCACGTTTCCGGAAAAGGCGTCTTTCAACAAATCTTGTCCTGCTCCATATAACCCCTGTTCCTTTGCAACTTTGGTTCCCTCTGTGAAAGCATCCCATGCCATTTTATGAATTTCTTTGTTATCTGCGCCTCTTGTATGTGTCATAATAATATGTATGTCATCACCCGTATACCCAATGTAATAGTCCAGTAACAATTTAGAATTCTCCTTTACCACCTTGTTAACCGCTTCTACCAGTTCATCACTCGGTTTAGTATGACCTCCAATGGCCCCAATATCCGCTTTTATTGCAGAAAGTGTAACTTTCATATTCCGTAGACTATTAAATAGATGGAGTTTAAAATTCTTATGATTGAAGTTTTTCTTCATTGTCGCATAGTTTGAGTCTCTCTGGAATGGAATAATTCAATTTAGTTGAATTGAATTCAAATTCAGTAAACCTTTGTCTCTATTCGTATAACCAACAACGGACAAATCCGTTTTTATCGTTAATCAAGGGTGGATCATTACGGCATTTTTCCTTTGCATAAGGACAATTATCAAAGTATTTGCATCCCATCTCTTTTACAATTGAATGTTCTAAACTTTCTAATCTTTCTAATCTTTCTAGTTTTGCTGATCCTTCCGATTTTCTGTCTGACTTTTGGGGAAGATTTTCCTTATTTTTGATACTTGGAATTGATGTTACGAGCTTTTCAGTATAAGGGTGTTTTGGGTTTTTATAAATTTCATGGGATTTTCCAAATTCAACTATTTGCCCACGATACATAATAGCAATTGTTTCTGATACTTCTGATATGACTCCCAAGTCATGGGAAATGAATACTATCGACATGTCGCGATCTCTTTTTAATTTTTTTAGAAGATTGATAATTTGTGATTGCACCATGACATCAAGCGAAGTGGTGGGTTCATCTGCTATCAATATCTTGGGATTCAGTAACAATGCCATTGCTATTGCAACTCGTTGCTTCATGCCACCACTCAACTCATGCGGATATTTTCTCGTTATAGTGGGTTCTAATAGGACACTTTTCAAAGAATCCGAAATTACATCAATATCATCTCTAGGGTAACCATGTTGCTTCAAAATTTCCCTCATTTGCGACCCAACAGTAAATACTGGATCTAACGAATTAAGCGCTCCCTGAAAAATCATTGAAATTTCCTTCCATCTGATCTTTTTATCAAATTCATCATCTGATATATTGGTAATATCTTGAGTGTTGAGAACAATTTGACCATCAACTATTTTGCCCGGAAAGGGAACTGAACGCAAGAGTGCTGCTCCCAATGTGCTCTTACCGCATCCAGATTCGCCCACAATTCCTATCGATTCATTTTTTCCCAATGTAAAACTAACATCGTCAACTGCCTTTACATTACCAAATTGGGTGAAATAATGAACCCTTAAATTATTTACAGTAAGAGCAAAAGTCAAACAAGTCTTTATTGATCAGAACCGTATAAGTATCTATTTTGTAGAATCTTAGTTGTTCCATCAGTACCTATTGGACATATATATGGTAAAAATAGTAGACAACCTGATGTTAAGTTGAAAGTACCCATTTGTATTTTTGATGCCAAGACTGGTGTTTTATGTCCAAAGTGTGAAAGCAGACTGAAAAATGGGGAGCTGTCTACTATTGATGTAGAATCCTCGATTAAACTTATCAAACTCTCTCATAAGAATCAAGATATTGATAAACTGAATCTAATAGGGTCACAGAAAATTGATGAAGACTATGTGTTAATTTTAAAGGATTCAAATGTAAGCCACATTAACTCAGATGATGAATTAATGAGTTCTGTCGAAAAGGAATTTAATGGAAAAGTATGGTTCGTAGAAGCAAATAGCTCGATTAGAAGATTTCTTGAAAATCTTTTCTTTCCAATTAGGATTTTGAAAACAAACATGATTTGGTTACCCGATGGGAATCAGGTGACACAAGTTACTATTGAAAGTAAAGATTATGAAAAATTCTTTAGCATAATTGAGAAAATAAAAAAAATTGTTAACGCGGTTAGAAAGGTTGAGCTTGTTGTAGAGATCGCAGGAAAATAATGGAATGAATGATAATGATACTATGAAAAGAACATTTGCTTCATCAATTGACAAAACCAACATAGGCCAAAATCTGACGTTCATAGGATGGATTGAGGATTTCAGAGATATGGGTAAAATTGGATTTATAAGCGTTAGAGACATGACTGGAAACTTTCAGGGGGTAGTCACCGGAGAATTACTCTCTAATTTTAGAGAAATACCGAGGCAAAGTGTTATCATGGTAAATGGAATTATCCAAGAAACCAGAGCAGAGAGCTTTCAAGTTGAGGTTAAAGTAGAAAAAGTTGAACTTTTGTCGAAGGCGGCAAACCCTCTTCCAATAGATCCAACCGGAAGAGTAATCTCATCATTGGATAAGAGACTAGATTCCAGAGCGCTAGATTTAAGAAACCTTAGAATTTCAAATATTTTTAAGACTAGATCGAATGCACTCTATCTTATTCGTAAATACCTGTTCTCAAAAATGTTTGTGGAGGTTAATACCCCAAAAATAATTGGAAGCGCCACGGAGGGTGGTGCAGATCTCTTTGGTTTTGAATATTTTGCAAAGAAGGCGTTCTTAGCTCAGAGTCCACAACTTTACAAGGAACAACTAACTCTGGGACTAGAAAGAGTATTTGAAATTTCATCTTATTTCAGAGCTGAGCCCTCACATACCGTTAGACATCTTTCAGAATTTGTAAGTGTGGATTTGGAGGCAGCATTTCTAGAATATGGTGATGTTATGGATATCATTGAAGATTTAGTTATCTCGACAATAAAAGATCTATATGCTAATTACAATAACCAAATGAAACATTTTGACGACAGTCAGGATATTTTGGTTGATAAGATACCAAGAATTACGTACGAGAAGTGTCTGGAGGACTTGAAAAGTTTGGGGGAAAAAATAGAATTCGGAGAGGATCTTTCCGATCCAGCTCTAAGAAAACTCGGTGAAACATATCCGAAATTCTACTTCATAGTTGATTGGCCAACGAAACTAAAGCCGTTTTACATTCTCGAACATGAAAAAAAATCTGAGCTCTCAAAGTCATTTGATCTGCAATATGGATATCTTGAAATTGTTTCTGGAGGAACTAGAGAACACGATTCTGCAAGATTGAAAAATAAGTTACAAGAAAAAGGACTAAACCCTAATAGCTTTTCAAACCATTTACAAACATTTGAATGGGGCATGCCTCCCCACTCTGGATGTGGGCTTGGCTTTGACAGGTTTATGATGATCCTTACTAAATCTACTAACATCAGAGAAGTTGTTCTCTATCCTAGAGACACTGAGCGGCTTAGTCCTTAGATACCTCTATCTTTATTTCTTCCAAGGCATCTTGTACTAGTAAGAAGGCATTGTATGTAGAACTCGATACCTCATATATGAGCCATATTACGGGGTTTACCTTCATGAAAGTCAAATCCGTGTTAGATGGATTCGATCCAACCAAATGTGAATGATAGACACCAATCACATTCAATCCATTAACAGATGACCATTGATATGCCTTCATTAGTTCATCAGGATCCATATTAAACGAATATTTCGAATGCGCCATATTCTCCATTCTTTTTATCATCTTCACACGGTATTCATTATTGACAATATTTCCCAAAAGTAGAGAGCATGATTCATTGGGGAAATCCTCTTTAGTGAAACGTGCTAACGTAGCCATTTGGTTTTCAGTAACTAGTAATGCTATCTCAGACAAATCATTTGTTCTCCACATGATTATCTGGAAAACCCGAACTTATATTCGATTCAAATCGACGACCTTCTTTGAATTATGGTTGACATGCAAGTCCTTTGTGCTTTCAAATTAAAACATGTCTAGCCTAGTATTATTTTCCCCTTCATATGAGGATGCAAAGTACAGAAATAATCATATTGCGATTCCTTAAGGGTCATAGCATCAAGAATGAATGTTGCGTTCGGTTTAATAGTTTTTGAATCAAATGTTTTGCCATCGTCTATTAAACTTGTTATCGTGTGCGGAACATTATCGTTGTTTGTCCACTCTATACCACCATCATTTGGAACTGTCACATTAGCTGGTTCAAAACTGGGATTTCCCGGCGCTGATGAACCAGGAAGAATACTAGTCTTTACTGTATTTGTAATATTTCTGGCAGGAGTTGTTTCATTTTGGGCCGCCTCAGCATTTTCGATATTCTCTTGTTCGGCTTTTGGCGTAACTAGTCCGAATACATAAAATGTAGTTCCACCGACTACCGCCGCCATTACGAAGATTACCGTAATTGCCTTAAAGTAAGGTGTCCTCTTGTATGACGCAACCGTAAGTACAGTAGCGGGTATTGATATAATGAGCATTATTCCGATATATGCAGTGATACTAGGTATTCGAGTACTTACAGTTATGGCAGCCGCAAGACCAAAGGTAACTAGAAAACCTAAAGTAATGAATGTCGCAGATTTAGCTTTTCCTGAAGTTGGAAATCCATCCTTGAAAATTCCGGCGACCAAAAATATTAATCCGATAAACATCGTGAGGATACTTACGGCATGCATTCCTTCAGTAAACGTATGGGCAATCCCTGAAAGTGAAATACCGACCCCTACAATACCTAAGGATGTAAGTCCAATCCCTGGAGTTATAAGATCCCAATCAGACATTCTTTAGTACGTGACTCAGGCTCACATAATTAATCTTTTCTTGTACCCTAGAACGCTACTTTGGTTCTTACTGTACTCCACAATGTAAAATCTAACATTGCTGCTTGAAAAATGACCCCTTCTGAATTAGAATTGAGTTCAAATTTTCGTTAGTTAGCCAGATTACAAAAGGGTATAAAATTTCAAACTGGCCTTGAGAAAAAAATCATATGAAAAACTTTTGAATATTATGTCAAAGCACTTATATTCAAGCAAGA
>JACMIO010000058.1 GCA_014381105.1 bacterium
AGCGAAAGTCACTCAGAGTAACCCTGTCAGGCTTTCGCCTATTGCAGAGGTTTCGCGCCTGCTGCGCCCCATAGGGCCTGGGTCCTTGTCTCAGTACCCATCTCCGGGCTCCTCCTCTCAGAGCCCGTACCGGTTACAGGTTTGGTGGGCCATTACCTCACCAACAGCCTGATCGGTCGCAGTCCAATCCAAAGGCCATATAGATTTTGATCAAAAACCATTCCAGGTATCTTGGTCTATCGCGGTTTAGCCTCAGTTTCCCGAGTTTATCCACGTCCATTGGTTATGTTGACTACGTGTTACTGAGCCGTGTGCCACGTATTGCTACGTTGACTCGCATGGCTTAATCTCATTCTGATAGCAGTCGGGTCCGGCAGGATCAACCGGAGTCGATCCTTAATCTATTATAAAATAGTACGGTCGGACAATCAAGTTATTGTGCATATTGTGTAACCATGTCAGATTCAATTTGTTGTCGAATCTCCATATTATAAGCGCAATTGGAGGTCGATGAATCATGGAATGGCCAACTGACCAAAAATCATCTACGACGCCGCCTATATGATTGCGTTCTTAGAAGTTCTTGTCTAATTTAGATATAAACGTTCGCTTGACAATAAAATTAAGATTTTTCAAAAGTAGAAATCAAAAGTTAGCTTGCTTAAAATTACGTCGGATTTGGTTTCAGAATAAAAAAGGTACACTTAAAATATTCACGCAGAAGAATTACTTGGTCTATGAAGAATAAGATTTGTATGTCGCATAGGGAAGATGTTGACGGGGTATCTTCCGCCGCACTTATCAAAACCGCGTTTCATGTTAACACGATAATTCTTGTTGATTATGCAAATATGATCAAAACATTACGAAGTATGGTATCAAACGTTCATAATGGCACTAACAAAATAGATGAATTATTCATTTGTGATTTAGGATTAAGTAAAAAGAATGAAAATGAATTTGTCAAAATCCTGAAGGAAATGATCGAAGCAAAATGCAAAGTTACCTACATAGATCACCATGACTTGGATAAGAGAATTTTATCTGACTTGAAAAAAAATGGAGTGAAACTAGTGCACAGCACTGAAGAATGCACAAGTATTCATATTTATGACAAATACAAAAACAGATTTGGTTCTTATTCAGCTTTTATTGCAGCAGCAGCGGCACTAACGGATTATTTAGAAACAAAACCTATTGCATCTAACTTGGTATCAAGATTTGATCGTCAGTTTTTGATGCTTGAAGCTACTGCTTTATCTTACATGATCTCCTCAAGCCAGCATGATAGTGATTTTCTAATGAAGATCGTGGATGAACTATCACAAAACAAATATCCACACGATATTGAAGGTGGATTTCTAAGGGCTGAAAGACACGCAAAGAAGGTCCTATCAGTAGTAAAGTCTATTGAAGACTCAATAGTTTTGAGCAAAAATTTGGCATATGTTCAGATTAATTCAGAATTACCGTCCAGCATGGTTGTTAATTTCGTGCTTGGTGCATCTGGAAAACCAGTTGCACTTGTGTACAAGACTAAGGAGGACATTAAATCTTGTATTATCTCCATTAGAGGATCAAATGAATGTAAAGTGCATCTTGGTAGAATTGTAAACAACCTTTCTTCAGCACTCTCTGGAAGCGGAGGAGGTCACGAGAAAGCTTGTGGGGCTGTCATTCCAAAAGATAAATTTTCAGAATTTATCAAACAATTAGATAAAAAGTCAAGGTAAATACGAACATTATTTGTTTGGATTTGAGGAATAGAAAAACATAAGAATTATTCTGGACAGGCGATTAAGCCCATCCAGAATATGTTCCCCATCGGTTTGGTCGATGTATTCTAAGAGTCATTGGTAAGGCAATTTAAATGTGATGCCTCAATTCAACGCTGTCTGGCCAATGGGTCTTTTGAACTGAGTTGTGCATGACTTGCAACCATTTCCCTCTAACAACTCTTGCTTAGTTAATCTGAAGTCAACCTGTTACTATATATAGTTAAACACTAAAACCAGCAGATTTCATTAATTTGTAATCCCCATCCCTTTCAAATTTTAAGTAAGGCAATTTAGCAATTTAGAGGTTTTAGTAAGTTTAAGAACTATGAAATGTAAACTCCAAGAGTGAATATTCCTGATTTTCGAAAGAAATTTCTTAGGGATTTTAAATTACTACAAGACCAATTTGACTCAATACATGGTGATAACGATAGAATGCGAACAATTATTGAAAAGCAATTACAATTGTGCAATGCCTACAAGCCATTGATTAAGAATCTACAAGAATCAAATGAGGTCGCAACTATGATTCATGATTTAACAACAAAATTGCTAGTACTAAAACTAACTGGTGATCTCGAGAAGGATGTTGCCAAATTAGCTAGTCGTCTTGATAATCTAGAAGAAAAAATGAATCGATAATTTTTTGATCAAAAACCCAGTTTAATTATTGCCGACTAAATCTCGTGTATAGTCTCAGTGTGGTTTTCTTTACGTATCATTCAAAGCATGAAGAACAATACTACTCGACTAGTAACTGGTAAC
>JACMIO010000011.1 GCA_014381105.1 bacterium
CTATGAATTTGAGAGATATACGATATATCCACGACGCTAATACTTATGGCTGGTTATTGTTGAATCCAAAAGTGGCAGAAAAATTATAGAAAAACCAAGGGATTCTATCTACTGTCGAATATTTTTGAATTTATTTATCGTGAAAGGAACTTCGAGTTTCAAGATGTTACTCAATGTTATAGAAATAACTAGTCCTAAAAGTAAACCCCCAAACAAATCACTCAAATAATTTAGTCCCAGAAGAAGATTCGATAGCATAAGCATCGGTGGCAGGCTCCAGAGAACTTGGGCATACTTTTTACTTTTTAGCTGAATAATAGTCCCAACAATATAGGATAATGATGTTATGATTGCGGTGTGATTCGAAGGATAGGAGAATGAGCGGGCCTCCGTTAGCAAACTATCACTTTCAAGCTGAAAACCCTTTGGTAGATTAGGTAGCCTTTGCGATTCAGGGGGGTTTGGCTGCGCAATTAGTGGCTTCATATAGGAAACCAAAATTGCTAATGTCATGATAGTTATCATCAGTATCATTCCCATTTTTCTTGTTCTTCTAATAATTGTGAGAATTATTGCAACGAGAATTAAGTTCACCACTTCTCCAAAAGATGAAATGACTACGAAAGTGTAGAGTAATGATTGATTTGGATTAAAACCGCTAATCGCGTTGAAAATAAGAGAGTCCATTGAAGATAGAAAATGGAAATGGACCAAGACCGAAAGTATAATGAATGCCAGTAAGATTGCTATAAATTGAAATGATCGGATATGTATCAATCATGATTACCGGAAAATTATATACGCAAAATTGAACATAGATGTTACTCTAAATGAAATAACATAAATCTCATTAATTGTAAGCTTGGTCAATAAAGTGAGGATTCATTTTTAATTTGTTCTGCTGATTTGGGATCGTTTTCTGAATAATATTTCACCATTCCTACTTTTAGTACCTTCAGTGATAATAGTGCGCATTTGATTCTAGCAGGGCCCAGGTTGGTCAACCCAATATTTTCAAGAATGTCCTCCTTTTTCAAATCCTTTACTACATTGAGATCCTTACCCATGACTAATTCTGTCAACATGGAAGCACTAGCTTGGCTAATTGCACATCCCTTACCTTCAAATTTTACGTCCCTTATTATTCCTCCATCTACCTTCAAATGAATATCTATTTCATCGCCACATAGAGGGTTACTATCATGAACCGTAACATCAGCATTCTCCAACTTGCCCTTGTTTCTTGGATTCCTGTAGTGGTCTAGTATGATCTCCCTGTATATATCATCGCTCATATCTTGAAGATTCTCCCTGCCTCTTTAATAGCATTAACAAACTTATCTATTTCTTCCTTAGTATTATAAATGTAAAAGCTGGCTCTAGAAGTTGCTGGAACGTCTAGTCTTTGCATTAAAACCTGGGCACAATGATGACCCGATCTAATCGCTATTCCATGATCATTCATTATCGTAGCAAGGTCATGAGGATGGATATCTGCAATATTAAATGAAATAACTCCTCCTCTGTAATTAGGATCTCTAGGTCCATATACTGTAAGATGATTTATTGATAGAATTGACTCTAGTGCATATTCCGTCAAGTCAATTTCATGCTTCCTAATATTTTCCATTCCAATTTTTTCCAGATAGTCAATTGCTGCACCAAATCCAACTACATCAGCAATATTCGGAGTACCCGCCTCAAATTTGTAGGGCACTTCGTTATAATTTGTGTGAAATTTGAAAACCTCCTTAATCATATCCCCGCCACCCATAAACGGTCTCATTTTCTCGAGGATTTCTTTTTTAGCATATAGTACTCCCACCCCGGTCGGACCCAACATCTTATGTGCAGAGAATACTAGAAAATCACAATCCATATTTTTGACGTCTACTGGCATATGTGGTACTGATTGTGCACCATCCACCAATACTGGAATGTCATTTTCATGGGCAATCTTGATAATCCTTTCAATAGGTACTATAGTACCAAGTACGTTTGACATGTGGCTTAGTGAAACCAGTTTTACTTTTTTCGAAGAAATCAATTCAATCAAATATTCAAGATCTAAAAATCCGTTTTCGTCAATTCCGACATATTCTAATCTTGTTCCAATCTCCTGAGATAGTATCTGCCAGGGGACTATGTTACTATGATGTTCTAATTCAGTTATGGCTACGCCATCATCTTTTTTCAGATTTGTTCTTGCCCAAGAGTGTGCAATAAGATTTATTGATTCAGTAGTGTTCCTTGTGTAGACTATTTCTTCAGGACGCACATTGATAAAATTGGCAATTTTCTCCCGGCTTTGCTCATATAATGTTGTTGCCTCTTCAGCTAGCTGGTAAACTGCTCTGTGTATATTAGAATTATAATTTGAATAAAAATCAGTAATTGAGTTGATTACAGAGTATGGTTTTTGTGTAGTAGAAGCATTATCGAGATAAACTAGTTCCTTGCCATTAATTTTTTTCTTAAATATTGGAAAATCATTTCTCAGTTCATAGCTATTTACAACGCTTCTTTGCATCAATTTTTAAATTAAGTCCCAAGAAATATAAACTTAGATTATGACAACTTACGGGTAAGTAGATTTGGAATATTTTTCTGCAAATGGCAGACAATAGTTCGACAGGTTCTCGACACACATGATCTTGCCGTGGGTTATCCTTACAAACAATTTTTTATAATACAAACCATCATGGCAGCCGAATAGGTCTAATTTCTTGAAGATTTTTGAGGTTAAGGTTCTCCCCTTTTTGTCTCTGTCGAGTAAGAGTATGACTTTCCTACCACTCCATGATACATGATCTACAAAATTCGTAATACCCTTAAAATTATTATAAACCAATATTTCACCACTGAATCCTAATTCTCTCAAGGCAGATTCATCCTTTTTGCCCTCTACCGTAACAATTGCTCCTGCCATGCACTCATAATTTAGTGATTCGATAAACTCTCGAATTTTCAGGGCTATTTCTTCCCTTTCGTGCATCATCTATTGAATTAAGTACAAATTCAAACTTAATGAATCTTGTCTTGAAATCCCAATAAAATATCTAACTAATTAGTTGACTCTGTGTGTCGTATTGTAAAAGTGTATTTACAATTTGATTTTTGGCAAAGACTTATTTTTCATTTGTTTAGATCTAAATTATTCGTATGCTGGTAAATTACCTAATGAGCATAGGTGGTTCAGAATGGATAATTATAGGACTTATTGTAGTTATTCTCTTATTTGGTTCAAAGAAATTACCTGAATTTTCAAGAACCATAGGAAAAGCTATGGGGGAATTTGAAAAGATTCGTACGATGTCCCTTAAACAAAGAATCGATGATGATTCTAATTATTTAGGACCTCGGATTGCTCAGGCTGTCGACAATGAACGGCACAAACTCGAAATGCTAGCTGAGTCTTTGGGGATAGATCATGTCAACAAGAATGATGAAGAATTACGGCTCCTTATTTTGGAGAAAATCAACAGATGATTTGACGTTCTTTTAACATGGTTTTTTGGACATTTTCTTTCAAAATTTAAATATCTGATTTTTTCAACTCACGTAATGTCAAATTCTGCAATTAGTGGAATCAATCCATTTGAAGTGGCGCTTACTCAACTTGCTGAAGTTTCATCTATAATAGGTCTTGACAAAGGACTCCATCAGTTTTTGGCTCAACCAAAACGGGTATTGACGATATCTATTCCTGTCAAAATGGATGATGGAACTATCAAGGTTTTTACTGGTTTTCGTTCTCAACATAATGATGCGTTAGGACCATTTAAAGGTGGAATACGTTATCACCCTCAAGTAACAATTGAAGAAGTCAAAGCACTCTCTATGTGGATGACATGGAAATGTGCCATAGCAAATATCCCGTTTGGTGGTGGGAAGGGCGGTATAATATGCGATCCAAAAAGTATGTCGGAAGGAGAATTAGAAAGAATGACCAGGAGGTATGCGTATGGAATTTCAGATATCATTGGACCATACAGGGATATTCCTGCTCCCGACGTATACACCGGAGGAAGAGAGATGGCTTGGATTATGGATACTTATTCTGTTATTAAGGGTAATTACATTCAACCTGAGGTGATCACAGGCAAACCGATACAAATTGGAGGTTCTCTTGGGCGTAATGAAGCAACGGGTCGAGGCCTGGCAATTACAGTAAGAGAGGCCGCCAAGAAACTGAATATCGATATGAAAAGCGCAACCATTGTTGTACAGGGTTTCGGGAACGCTGGACAATTTTCTGCCCAACTCGTTGAGGAACAAGGAGCAAAAGTTATTGCCGCAAGTGATTCAAAGGGATGCATAATAAACAAAAACGGAATCGATACTGTTTCACTCAGAAAACATAAAGAAAAAACCGGTTCTGTGTCAAATTTCCAAGGCACTCAGCCTATATCCAACAAGGAGCTACTTGAAACGGAATGTACTATATTGATTCCTGCTGCTTTGGAAAATCAAATAACAAAAGATAACGCTGGAAATATAAAGACAAAAATTGTTGCAGAAGCTGCCAACGGACCAACAACTCCTGATGCTGACAAGGTATTATATAATAACAAGATCATGGTGATTCCGGATATTTTAGCCAACGGAGGAGGAGTTACAGTATCGTACTTTGAATGGTTACAAAATTTGCGTAGGGAATATTGGACGGAAGCGGAAGTCAATGATAGGCTGGATACTAATATCACAAGAGCATTCTTGGGCGCTTATGATACCCATTTGAAACACAATACTGACATGAGAAAGGCAAGCATGATAGTAGCACTAAACAGAGTTGTAGATGCCATAAAGATACGAGGATTTTGGCCCTAACATCAAAAGTATCGCTAGGGCAATCGAGATTTTAAAAAAAGTA
>JACMIO010000059.1 GCA_014381105.1 bacterium
GAACCTTTATTTAGCTCATACTAGATATCAATATACAAACTTCTAAATGAAGAGAATATAGGTTAGTGAAATATTGATATGTATGATAGAGTACAGGATGAAAATCGAAATCAAAACATTGTTGCTTCTATTCTGAATAACATCCCGTCAGAATCTGAAATAACTAAAATAGAATATGAAGGTCCATTTATTGTACTCTACTCAAGAAAACCTACTGTACTATTGGAAAATCAAGAGATTATTTCTAAGATGGTTAATTTAATAAAGAAAAGAATAGTTATAAGAACTGATACTTCAATTAGATCTTCTGAGGATTCCGTTAATCAAATAATTCGTTCTAGCTGTTCCAACCCAAATGACATTCCAGAGATATGTTTTGATCCTGCTTTAGGAGAGGCTACAGTTTTTGTCAACGATTTTAGAACTTTAACAGAACTTAACCAACTAGAAATTGCTCTGATAGAAAAAACAGGTTGGAAGTTGATGTGTAGACGAGCCCCAAAAAATCTGAGACTCCTAAAATCTATGAATGAAATATTACACAGCTCATCTGAAGAAAGAATAGATTTCTACAAGCGAGTTGGTGAAAAAATATTTAGACAAAAGCTGTCCGGTTCTGAAGAAGCAAGTATAGTTTGTTTAGGTGGCTTTTCAGAAATTGGAAGAAGCGCTATATTGATCGTTACTCATGAAAGTAAGATTCTATTAGATTTTGGAATTAAGACGTATAAAAATGAGGATACAGACTTACTTCCGCGACTAGATATTTTTGGGATTGGCATGAATGAAATTGATGCAGTGGTCATATCACATGCGCATCTTGATCACTGCGGAGCTGTTCCAATTTTGTGCAAATATGGATATGATGGCCCTGTGTATTGCACTGAACCGACTTTCCCAATCATGATATCAATATTACAGGATTATGTCTCAGGGTCCAAAGACCCCTTATACTCAACAAGAGATATAGAGAATCTGATTTCTCATGTAATACCTCTAAATTTAGGCGCAGTGACCGATATTTCTCCAGATGTTAGAATAACATTTGCAAATTCAGGACACATGATTGGCTCTGCATCCACGCATCTACATATTGGAAATGGGGATTACAATATTGTATATACTGGTGATCTAAAATTTGGACGATTGAACACTGTAGATAATGCCTTCTGGAATTTCCCTAGAGCAGAAACACTGATAATAGAAAGCACAAATGGAAATAGAGATGATAAATTTGTTACTAGAGATGTAGCGGAAGAAAACTTGGCTAAGAGCATCAACTCAACTATTCAAGAAGGTGGAAGATTGTTGATTCCAGTTCCAGTTCTAGGACTTTCACAGGAAATTTGTGTAACGTTGGGAATGTTGAGGAGCGTCAAAATGATAAATCCTGAAAAGATTTTTGTCGACGAAAAAATATTGGATATGTTTAATTTTTATGAAATGTATTCAGACTATTTATCAAAACCACTCAAACAGAGAATAAATGACCAAATTGAAGATCCTCTCTTTATTAACAGTCTAGTGAAATTAGAGCCATCTGTTAAATGGGAGAAATCGATAGTATTGTGTCCATCTTCGATGCTTACAGACGGCCCCTCAGTGAAATACTTGAGTCAGATAGCTAATGATCCATTAAGTAAGGTAATACTGCTCTCGGAGCCATTTCAATCTACGACTGGAAAGTTGCTTCAGGAAGGACTGCGTAATATTATTCTTGAAGGTAATAATGTCGATATTAAATGTAATGTTGATGTGATACCAGGCTTTAGTATCCATAGTGATTACAATCAGTTATTAGCTTACGTAAACCGACTGAAACCAAAGCTAAAAAAAGTTATAACTAATCATGGAGAAGGGAAAAAATGTCAAAACTTGGCCAATTCCTTAAACAGGATTTTTAAGATCCAGAGTTTTCATCCACTGGTTCAAGAATCAATCAAGGTATTGTGAACTATCGGGAAACTTACTTTAGATCGTGTACTCCTTTCCATATCTTCACAGCCGGCGGTGTAATCACTACGCGTTCTTCGCCCAATCTCGCAATATCTCCCCCAGCTGATTTAACAAAATTATATAAATCGTCTATTGCCTTTCGTAATGTTTCAATATCCTTCTGAGCCATTGGTGTTATTCGTACTATTAAGATCATGTGCTTTTTAGCGTCATCCTTGATGGAATCAACATCGCTAATGTCCTTTAGGGTAATGGCCTTAAGGTATATGGGTTGATTTTGCAAAGCAGCACATCCTCTTATTATAGCTTGAGACGTAAAAAGTCAAATAGTTATTCTGGTCAAATATTTTTTACACGTTAGCTCAATTTGTACAATTAAAGTTCTAAATGAGCAAGAATTTTATTCAAAATAAAGTTTCAAATTATTAACTTTTCTATGATATTATTCTAAAATATTTCATTTTTTTGGAAAATAATAAAATAATTTTGCTTTCAAGCAATCCAATTTCATAAAATAATATGCTAGAGCAAAATCAGCTTTATCAAGTCATTACTTTTGAATAATTCATTCATTGATGAGAGTGACAAATGATGCTTGTAAAGCGAATTATTGTTAATTTTGTCCACTAGGAGTTATCAAGTTCTATGAGCAATCGGTTTATTGTTGAATTAACCCCAATCAAATTAGTGATACATTGAGCTATGCTTTCAATATTATTTTCTCTCATTTGAGTTCCTTGGTTGTACTTTGTCTCAATCTTGCTATCATTGGTTTCGAGATAAATAGTATAAACTGTATGATGTTTTTGATAGGAACATTGGTGGGTATATTGTCTTATTTCAAAGTTGTTCACATCCCTTCCGTCGACAACATACTTTTTCAATATTGTAATGCTCTTTACTGGATCATCCTTCCAATGGTTTAGGTCAGAATCACGTTTAAATGTCATTTCCTATCATTTTTTATCATTACTTGTCATATTCTAAGAATCGTACCCATTCGGGAAACCATAAATTATATTCTGAAATCCCGATACCCTTAGAAAGAACAGACGGAGAATTATAAAATACTTTATCAGCACCCAATTCTTTAGAGATTCTGGTGTTTAGTACCTCAAGAGAGGGCACTTGTCCAATATATTTATGAGCAATTAACTCTCTATTATGGGTATATAATCCAACTTGTCGTCCATCTACTGTAGGAACATAGCTTACAATAATAGAGATCGATTTAACACCTGCTTTTCTCAAATAATAAATAGTTTCTTTGGCAGTTATTCCAGTTTGAATTGTTCCTTGAATCAGACCAATCCTTTTCTGGTTAATCTTATGTCTAAGAATGTATTTCAAAGATTTTCCAGAAGTTATCATTTTATTCTTACTTATATTCTCAGAAAAATCTATCATACGATCAGAATCATCATATCTGTCATTAATTATAGCCTCACCCAAGTCAAATTTTGGTATATGATGTCGGTATTCTGCACTAAAACCAAGCGTCATAGGTCTTGGATAATCAGGTTCTGCGTAGGCCGCCTCAATGTCAATGTCAGAATGTGATGAGAGAAAATCAGCTTGCACTTTTCCTATTTTTTTTCTAACTTCATATATCCCCTTTCCGTCGATAGTTGCAGTAACATGGGATTCTCGTATGAATTCAAATGGATCTATCATTGTCCTTGTGGTAGGAAGTGATAGTAGCTTTTCTTGACCAGCTTCAGCATCCATCTTAATTAACTGTCCAGGTTTTACATCATGAAAATTCATATTGGGAAATGGAATACGGAGGGAATTTTCTGAAGCTATAATTGAAATTGAGTTGTTCCTGTCAGTGCCGCTTACTAGCGGTTTGAAACCAGTAGAGTCTCTATATGAATAGATCTTTTCATTGCTCATCATAGTAAGATTTCCCCTTAAATGTCTGTCCAAAAACTCGCAGGCTTTTTCTGGATTTTCCTTATCTATTAGGAGTCTTTTGAAAATGTTATAAATCTTAAATAATGAATCAGCACTTGCTGCATCTCCTACGAGTGGATGTAGGTGCAATTTTTCAATATCTACAAAGAAACCATCAAGAATTACAGTAATCTTATTCATACTCTTGAATCTAGGGGTTCTTTTGGATAAATAGCCTAATCCTAGTCTAAATTGAAGGTTACTATTGTTTTCTACGATCTTCAAAATCGATCTTTCAGCTGGGAATGGACCGATACCACTTGAGACTAAATTGTCAATGATCATCTTCCAATATGCTTTTCCTCTGTGTTGTAGCATCTGTAAGGAACTAATGAAATATGACATTAAAGCCTCCTTGTCTGTGGTACAATTAGCAATTGCAAAAATGCCGGCCAAGGGTAGACTTATGATCATAAAAGAAATTAAGTCTTGTGTTTAGACGAAGAATTAGATTATTGTGATTGCATATCTCAAAACATTAATTTATGAATCTTAATAATCATTATGAGTGCTCATCGGGTTAATTGGTAAGGCAAATGTAGGTAAGTCTACTTTTTTTTCTGCCTCTACAGATAATATTGTGAATATTGCGAATTATCCATTTACAACAGTGAAACCTAATCTTGGAGTTTGCCATGTGAGAATAAATTGTGTGTGCACAGAATTTGGGGTTAAGGATAATCCGGTTCATTCCATTTGTATTGACGGAATCAGATTTATTCCAGTACAAATTATAGATGTAGCTGGTCTGGTTCCTGGCGCTCATGAAGGAAAGGGCCTTGGAAACAAGTTCTTAGATGACGCAAGGCAAGCAGATGCACTTATACATGTCATAGACATCTCAGGTTCCACCGATTCTGAAGGGAGACCTGTGACGCCAGGTACTGGTGATCCACTTGAAGACATTAGATTTGTTGAAGAAGAATTTGACCTATGGCTGGTTTCAATTATTAAGCGAGATATGGACAATATCAAAGACCTTGATTCGTCGGGACATAATACGGTACAAGTATTGAAAAAGAGATTATCTGGACTTGGAGTAACAGAGGCAGCCTTAGATAAAGTTCTGAACAAATTGAATCTTCAAAACAAGAAATTCAAATCTTGGACAGAACAGGAAATATTTGACTTTTGTCAAATGATTAGGCGAGATGTAAAACCAGTAGTAATTGCGGCAAATAAGGCGGATATCTCAACGACTCAAAATAATCTGGGAGAACTCACAGAAAAGTATGCGAATGTTATACCCTGTGCTTCTGAATTAGAGATGTTATTACGAAAAGCTGTAAAAAACGGATTCATTCACTATCTTCCGGGAGATAATTCATTTGAAATTAAAGAGAATACTCAACTAAGTGATAAACAGAAACAAGCTCTTGAAATTGTTTCAAATTTTATAAAGAAACATGGCTCTACAGGTGTTCAAGAAATAATAAATCTTGCCTGTTTTAACCTACTAGAGAAAATTGTAGTATTTCCGGTTGAAGATGATTCAAAGTTATCTGATAAGAAAGGCAATATACTGCCCGAAGCTTATTTACTAAATAAAGAATCAACTGCAAAAGATTTGGCTCATGCCATACATGAGGAGTTGGGAAAAGGTTTCCTTTTTGCTATTGACGTTAGAACTAAAAGGAGGTTGGGAGCTGATCATATATTAAAGAATAATGACGTAATTAAAATTGTGTCTGCGACTAGCAGGAAGTGATATGAATGTTATGTCTTGGAATAGAGAGTACTGCTCATACTTTTGCATGCTCTGTAATAAAGCACTCTGATTCCAAATTTCATCCCAATATTCTTTCTGATGTTAGGGATACATTCAAGGCTCCTGAGGGATCAGGAATCCATCCTAGGGAGGCAGCTCGTCATCATGCATCAGTGGCAATAGATGTTTTAAAAAAATCATTAGAATTATCCAAGATTAATTACAAGGATCTAGACCTCGTAGCATATTCCGCTGGACCTGGTCTTGGTCCTTGTTTGAGGATTGGTGCAGTTATCGCTCGTTCAATATCTTCATTTTATGATATAAAATTAATTCCTATAAATCATGCATTAGGCCATATTGAACTTGGAATGAGTCTTACTAATAGTAAGGATTCATTAGTCCTACTAGTCTCTGGAGGTCATACTATGATATTAGTATTTAATAATAATAGGTGGCGTGTCATTGGAGAAACATTAGACATCACATTGGGACAACTTCTAGATCAATTTGGTAGACATCTAGGATTAGCTTCGCCATGTGGAGCAGAGATAGAAAGATTGGCCCATAAATCTTCAAAAAAATATGTTGTGTTACCGTATTCAATAAAGGGAAATGATGTTACTTTCTCTGGTATACTATCTGCTGCCAAGAGATTAATTTCTAGTAGTAAATTTACAGTTGAAGACATATGTTATTCGATTCAAGAGACAGCATTTGCAATGATAACAGAAGCGGTTGAAAGAGCTCTATCTACCACTGAAAAAAAAGAACTATTGTTAGTTGGAGGAGTGTCTGCGAATAAACAGCTATCCCATATGCTAAATCTGGCATGTCA
>JACMIO010000060.1 GCA_014381105.1 bacterium
TATCTTGTCGATTGTGCAGATTATTATAAGTGCAAGATGTTTGTTTTAATCTCAACAGATAAAGATGTCAACACCACTAGTATGATGGGAGCTACCAAAAGTGCTGCAGTATTGGTCATTCAATATATGAATAAGGTTAGCGAAACCCAGTATGCGGCTGTTCGGTTTGGAAACGTACTAGGGAGTAATGGCAGTGTGATACCACTTTTTAAAAAACAAATAGCCTATGGAGGACCTATTACGATTACCCATCCGGATGTCTCCAGATATTTTATGACAATATCCGAGGCCGCTAGCCTTGTGATTCAGTCAGGGGCTATGATGGAGGGTGGTGAAATTTTTATACTGGATATGGGAGAACAGATTAAAATATTGGAGCTTGCTAAGGCGCTGATTACTTTGTCTGGGTTAAAACTGGACAAGGATATAAGCATAGAATTTATCGGTTTACGACCAGGGGAAAAGCTAAAGGAAGAGCTTTTTATTTCTGAGGGTGAAGTAACTGTTACAAAAAGTAATAAGATCTACATGGAGATGAGAAATGAAATTGATCTTGAAAGTACGATGAAATTAATTCAAGCCTATCGTCTAAAGCCGCTAGAACAAACAGAGGACGCAGTTAATTTTATTAAGAAACTGGTTGGTCCTACCCAGTGAATAGTCACCAATTGTAGGCAAGCAGTATAGAATAGAAGTAATTAAGAACAAGTTTCAACAACATTATGCAAAAAAAAAATTAGAAAAATAGGAGAAGATGCTGATGAGAAGCATACCTTTTTCACCACCAGATATTTCAGATTGGGAAATTAATGAAGTAATAGATACTTTAAAGTCTGGTTGGATCACAACAGGACCTAAGACAAAACTATTTGAAAAGCAATTAGCGCAGTACTGCAATACTTCAAAAACAGTTGCTCTTAATTCCGCTACTGCTGCAATGGAGATGACATTAAGACTTCTAGGAATAGGGCCAGGAGATGAAGTCATCACTTGTGCATATACTTATTCTGCATCGGCAAGCGTCATCGCACACGTTGGTGCGAAAGTTGTGCTTGTGGATTCAGGAAGTAACTCGTTCCATATCGACTATACTGCTATTGCCGATGCCATTACAGAGAAAACAAAGGCGATTATACCGGTAGATATAGCTGGAGTGATGTGTGATTATGACAAGATTTATGAAGCAATAGAAAGCAATAAACATCGTATGAAACCATCCAATAATCTTCAAGAGGCATTTGGTAGAGTGATCATTGTTGCAGATGCAGCTCACTCTATCGGAGCTACTTACAAAGATAAAATGAGCGGCGAAGTTGCTGATTTTACAGCTTTCTCTTTTCATGCAGTGAAGAATATAACAACAGCAGAAGGTGGAGCAGTTACTTGGAGAGATATTGGTGGATTGGACCTCGAAGAGATTTATAAGCAGTATATGCTTCTGTCCCTTCATGGCCAATCAAAGGATGCACTTGCAAAAACGAAGTTGGGTTCATGGGAATATGACATTATTGCTCCAAACTATAAATGTAACATGACAGATATCATGGCATCCCTTGGTCTTGCACAACTCAAAAGATATCCGGAGATTTTAAAAAGAAGAAAAGAGATTATTGAGAAGTATGATGCGCAACTGGCACAACTGGATGTAACACCTATGAGGCATTATGATGAGAAGTATGCATCATCCGGACATCTTTATCTATTAAGACTCAATGGAAAGAATGAAGTTTTTAGAAATGAATTGATTACAAAGATGGCTGAGAAAGGTGTATCTACGAATGTTCACTTTAAGCCGCTACCCATGCATACAGCCTACAAGAGTTTAGGCTTTGAGATGAAAGATTATCCGAATGCTTTTGAGATGTATAGAAATGAGATTTCGTTGCCTCTTCATACTTTGCTATCTGATGAGGATATAGCGTATGTAGTGGAGAGCTTGAAAGAATCAATAAACGAGATTGAATAATTGGGTGAAGGTGTGTATCGCAGATTTTGTAAGAGAATATTGGATTTAGTATTCGCTATGATAGCACTTCCGTTTTGGTTGATTGTTTTGATGATTATTGCTCCCATAATCTATTTCAAGGACAAAGGCGCAATCTTTTATAATTCACCGCGTTTGGGCAAGGATGGGAAAATCTTTAAAATGTATAAATTCAGGTCAATGAAAATGAATGCGCCTGATATAAGAATAGAAGATGGATCAACCTTCAACGCTGAAGATGATTCAAGGCTAACGAAGTTTGGTAAATTTATCAGAAAGACAAGTCTTGATGAAACACCGCAGCTTCTTAACATTATTAAGGGTGATATGAGCATTATTGGTCCAAGACCGGATCTGCCTGAGCACCGGGCGCTTTATGAAGGAAACGAAGCTAGAAAACTTGAGATAAGACCGGGATTGACTGGACTCAACCAAGCTTACTTTAGAAATACAATTCCTTGGAAAGTGAGAATCAAGAATGACATTTACTACATTGATCACTTGTCGTTGTGGATGGACATCAAGGTGTTCATAAGGACTGCTGTTTCAATACTTAAAAGAGAAGATGTATTTGTTAAGCAAAGTTCAGAAAATAAGTGTGGTGAGAAAACAAATGTCTAGTAAAAATTATGAATGTAAACCCTTACAGTGGGACACTGATTACTTTGGAGTCAGTTCTGCTAGGGTTAATCTCAGTGGCATTGTAGATGAACAAGGTCAAAAAGAAATCCTGGAGTATTGCAAAAACTATGACTTTGCTACAATTTCCAATCTTGGCAATTTACAAGAGAATAATTACTGGATTGACAATAGAACAAATGCTTTTTTAGCAGATATGAATATACAGTTCCTTAAAATTTTGGGTGATAAGCCA
>JACMIO010000061.1 GCA_014381105.1 bacterium
AATGAAGAAGGATATTTTCTTCCGATAACAGAGGTTGTTAGGAGAGCGGCAGAAGCATGGAAATTGGGTGCGACTGAAATTTGTATCCAGGCAGGTCTACCCCCAAAGATGGATGGTTTATTGTACGTCGATATTTGCAGAGCGATAAAAAAGGAATTACCCGATATACATATTCACGCTTTTTCTCCTGAAGAAATAATGTATGGATGCGCCAGATCAGGATTATCTGTGAAGGACTATTTGAGTCTGCTAAAAGAGGCGGGATTAGGAAGTTTACCAGGTACAGCTGCGGAGATTTTGGATCAGGATTTAAGAGACATAATCTCTCCAGGCAGAATCACGGTGGATGATTGGATTAATGTTATTACAACTGCGCATAAACTAAAGATTCCTACTACATCTACTATAATGTACGGTCATGTAGAAACAACGGAACACATAGCCAAACATTTAGGATTGATAAGGTCGATTCAGAAAGAGACAGGAGGGTTTACTGAATTTGTACCGCTCGGTTTTGTTCACAGAGAAGCTCCAATGTATAATCACAATTTAGTAAAAGGAATTTCACCAGGTCCTACAGGTCAGGACGTGATAAAGATGCATGCGGTTTCTAGAATAATGCTCAATAATTTTATTGATAATATTCAGGTATCGTGGGTCAAGGAAGGTACAAAAATGTCTCAACTACTTCTTGAAGCTGGAGTAAATGATTTTGGTGGAACTTTGATTAACGAAAGTATATCCACCTCGGCAGGATCTGAATATGGACAGATAATGAAACCCAAGGAAATAAGATCTTTGATAGTCTCTGCAGGCAGAGTACCCGCCCAGAGAAACTCGGTTTATGGAATTGTCAAAGTTTTCGATGAGAGTGCCAATGGAAATGAGACATTGCTAGATACTGCAGAAGTATCAAAGTTTGGATCATATCACGAACTGACAAAATTAGATAAATTCCGATATAATCATACGAAATAAGCACATTATTTTTTGGATCGCTATAATTGACTCCATTTCAGCGCCCTTCTGCAATGCATTAGGCAATCAATCTATGCACACTTGAGACACCTTTTTAGTAACGTTTACATCAGCATAATCAAACGATTGTTCAATCGGCTCAATGAGAATAGATACTTCAATGCTATTCTTAGAATTAATTCATTACATTTAAGAATCTCAACCATACACATTAGCTGCAAATGATAAACCTTGGAATACTAATTTCTGGTAGAGGTAGTAATATGGAATCAATATTAAATTTTCTAAAAGAAAATAACATTGCAGACATCTGTCCTAAAATAGTAATTTCAAGCAAAACTGAAGCTGAAGGTCTCAAAAAGGCCTCAAAATTTGGGGTTCCAACAAGGGTTGTCTCCAATAATTCAAAAGGTTGGGATTACGATAGTGAGATAATAAATATTTTACAAGAATATGATGTAAACTCGGAAAACGGACTTGTGTGTTTGGCCGGGTACATGCGACTCTTGAGTCCAGAATTTGTAAGAAAGTACAAAATGCGTATTATGAACATACATCCATCACTTTTGCCATCTTTTCCTGGACTCAATTCCCAAAAAAAAGCGCTGGATTATGGAGTAAAAGTAACTGGATGTACTGTTCACTTTGTTGACGAGGGATTGGATTCAGGACCAGTTATCGCACAGAAACACGTGACTGTATTGGACAATGATACATTTGAAACATTATCAGAGAGAATCCTTGTACAGGAGCATATTCTGTATCCATATTGCGTAAAGCTCTTTTCTGAAAAGAGGCTATTGGTTGAAGGTAGAAGAGTAATCGTTACTTAGATTCGAGGGAAAAATAACGTAATCGACAGTAAAGCAAAAAAATGGCGTCGTGATTTCCTAAAATGTTTGACCAAATTAATAGATGGATTGCTAGTATCCCAACACATCAGAAGTATGATTAAAAAAGAGGTATCAGCACTAGTAAGCCAAGGAATTAAACCATGTTTGGCCACCGTAGTAGTTGGCGATAATCAAGCGTCCGCAACATATGTAAAAAATAAACAAATTGCCGCAAGTAGTGTTGGAATACTAACGCGGGATTTTAAACTTCCACAAAACATAACTCAAGAAGAGCTCTCCAAGACAATTAAAGAATTAAATCATGATGAAAATGTCCATGGAATTCTAATTCAACTTCCATTACCGGATCAAATTGAAACTTCCATCACCAATTTGGTAAGACATGAAAAAGACGTGGATGGCTTAACTTCTTACAATTTAGGCCTTCTGTTGGAGGGAACCCCCAAACTCGTACCATGTACTCCCTTGGGCATTCTTGAACTACTGGATTTTTACAACATCGATGTTAAAGGGATTGATGTGGCCATCATAAATAGAAGTAATCTGGTTGGAAAACCTCTAGGAATCTTACTAATGAATCGTGATGCAACTGTAACATTTTTTCATTCAAAATCAAAAGGAATGCAAGACAAATTAAGAAACTTTGATTGTATTATTACGGCGGTTGGAGATCGTCAAAAATTTATTCTTACAGGAAAGATGGTCAAGGAAAATGCAATAATAATCGACGTTGGTATTACAAGAATAAATGGAAAGATTCATGGAGATGTTGATTTTAAATCCGTTTCAGAAAAAGCAGCTTACATCACTCCTGTACCTGGTGGAGTTGGACCAATGACTGTTACAATGCTATTAAAAAATACAGTTCACGCAGCCAGCATCATAAACAAGGTTAGCAGTAATTAATACGATGAAATTAGGCAATCAAGAACAAAAATCAATATTAAGAAAAGAGATTCTACAGAAGAGAAACTCTTTGAGCGATTCTCAAATAGCCAGGAGGAGTAAATTAATCCAAGAGAAGCTCATAGGAAGTGCTGAATTCATTGAATCCAAATCTATTGGGGTTTATCTTCCCATTGGATCAGAAGTACAAACAGATGATATAATTAGAAATGCAATAGAATCAGAGAAGACTGTGATGTTACCTCGTGTAATAATAAATGATCTTCATTTCTTTATTGTAAGAAAACATGATTATGATCATGATTCGTTTGATGTAAATAAATTCGGAATTAAAGAACCAAAGAAAACTAATATGAAATTAGATTTTATCGATTTGTTAATTGTCCCAGGAATTGTATTTGATTCCCATGGATATAGAATTGGCTATGGGTATGGGTACTATGATAAATTCATGGCCGAGAAAAAATTTTCAAAATCGATTGGTCTAGCATATGATTTTCAAGTAATGAAAAATCCTATTCCAAAATTTGAATTTGATAAAAAAATAGATATCTTAATCACGGATGGTGGAATTCAAGTATTCGATACCTTTTGATGCTATGTCCGTTCTATAGTACTCCTCGTTATCCCCCCAATGAATTTCAGATACTAATGAATAGGACTTTTTCTTGGCTCCTTCAATTGTATCATCCAAGGAGGTAATTGATAATACCCTTCCACCATTTGTGAGTATTTCTCCCGAAGAATTTTTTTTAGTTCCTGCATGAAATACATTTGTATCATTGTCAAATCTAGAGTCCAACCCATGAATGATTTTCCCGGTTTGATACTTTCCAGGATAACCTCTTGAAGCCAGGACTATGCAGACTGAACGTTTATCTTTCCATCTGATTGGTGGCATTGAATCAAGCCTTTCATCAACAACTGCCTCAAAATATTTTAACAAACTAGTGTCCATTCTTGATAAAATGGATTGGCTTTCTGGATCACCCATTCTCACATTAAACTCAAGCACATAGGGTTCATTTGAACCACGTTCTATCATGATTCCTGCATATAGGAAACCCTTGAATCTAATTCCGATATCAGTTAATCCCCTTATTGTAGGACTCATTATTTTCTCAACTATCTTATTACCTATTTTTTCTGTGATAAGAGGCGTGGGAGAGTAGCTTCCCATTCCCCCGGTATTAGGACCTTTATCTCCATCAAAGATATTCTTGTGATCCTGACTTGTTGCCATCGGAATTATGCACTTGCCATCACATAGAGCGATAAATGAGGCTTCATCTCCGTAAATTCTATCTTCGATGATTATCTTATTTCTGGAATCAGTAAATTCGTTATCGTTAAAGATTTTCTGAATCGCTTCAATAGCTGATTTAGTACTATCGCATACGAATACACCCTTTCCAGAGGCAAGTCCATCTACCTTGACAACTACTTTCTTGGAGGACGATTTGACATACTCTATTGCAGAACTTGCGTCTGAAAATATTGAAAAAGAAGCAGTTTGAATTCCCATTCCACGCATGAAAAGCTTTGAGAACATTTTGCTTGATTCTAATCGGGATGAGCTTTTATTGGGTCCAAATATGGGTAATTGATTCTTTTCAAAAAGATCAACAATGCCCAGAGAAAGTGGCTTTTCAGGTCCCACTATAGTAAAAGAATTGTTCTGTTTTGCAAATTCACAAAGTTTCAATAAATCACTAGAATCTATTTCGATATTATTTTGTGTCCCTCCATTTCCTGGAGCAAAAAATATTTTTTTTGTTGTATCTTGTAGCAGTTTCCATCCAATGGAATGTTCTCTCCCTCCAGAACCTACAATCAAGATCGTATCATAATGCTTCATTTCAAATCAGGAAATATGAATTCGGCAAAATTAAACTAATCAAATTAATTCACCTGTTTCATTTCGAATCATGAGGTAATTATCATTGACTACTGATTTTACAAAATCATGATATTCTGAATCAGAAAAGTGAATAGTATCTACCTTTGAATTTATTTTTTCTTTAGCGAAACCTAAATGATAGCACAAACCCTTACCTGAAAGTGTTCTAAAATAATAATCATTGCACGAACAGTACTCTAAATCCAAATCAATCCAATATTCATGATGTTTCCCAACGATTGTCCAAATCATTTTTTGACTTGGTTCAAACAAGTGACATTTCAGCGATGGGAATATTGATGATATGCAACTCACCAGAATACTAGTCATCCAGAAGCCAGCTTTATAAATATGATTTCTCCTGATTCCATTGATTCTAACAATAATGGATCGTCGATACAGTGGCCTATGTGGTTCATACTTAACCCTTTAGTATCTTGCAATACGATACAAATAGAGCCATTCGAAATCATGAATCCCAAATCCCCTCTCTGAAATGTTGATTTCTGTTTTTCTGCCCCTACAGTTAATCCCGATTCAACATATCCTAACTTGTGGTCTAAAAAATGCAGTCTTCCTGAAATTGGCATTGCCTTAATGATCTTTGAGAAAGTGATAGGGGATATGTGGCGGACCAGTTCTAGCATTATTTTCCCCTTTTCTCTAGACTCTAGCACTACATGAATCCTTGAGACGGAGTTTGGATTGCTCCAGGTCATATGTATTTGTAAACTAAATTCTGCATTACTATTAATTTGTTGATTTATTAGCAACATTTAATTATATATTCACTTTTTTTGCTTTTATTCTTGGTTTTAAGACGTTCTAGCTCTGAAAAAAATAAGGAAAAAAAACCTGTCAAAGTGAAAAAACAGTCCAAAGTAAAGAAAGATGCAGAAATAAAAGGGAAGAATCCTCAAGAAAAAGAAAAGAAATCTAAAAAAACCAAAATTGAGAAATTAGAAACTGTTGAAGAATCAAAGAGCGGTAGGCCAAAAGACGAAGTAGTAGTTTATCCAGAAATGGATTTTGAATCAAGAGAAATAGCTCCTCAGGATAGTCAGGTTTTGATAGGCCCGCCAACATTGACCCGATTTGAACGCGCCAGAATAATAGGCTCAAGATCATTACAGCTGTCGCTTGGTGCACCGACATTAGTTGATTCTTCAAAAAAATTCAACGATACTATTTCAATTGCAGTAGAAGAACTGAATTTGAAAGTTCTACCTATTTCTATAAGAAGAATACTGCCAAATGGATTGTATCAAGACATTCCGATCGATTGGCTAAAATAGAAAAACGAATTCATATAATGTGTCTATAATTTTTCCCTTATCCAGCCCCGATAAAAATCACAATCAAATATTGGATAGGCAGTACAGCCAATATTCAACTTAGGAAAATTTAAATCTCGATATTTTACAACTCTATGAGGGTCAAAATTCCTACAATTCATGCTAATCACATAGGCCTTAATGCGATGATAGTTTTAGAAGACGGGTCAACGTATCGAGGTACAGGTTTTGGCTATCCAACGACAGTGGGCGGCGAATTCGTTTTTAACACGGGCATGGTGGGTTATACTGAGACTTTGACTGATCCATCCTATAGAGGACAAATTCTTTGTTTGACTTATCCACTCATCGGGAACTATGGAGTTCCGAGCAACTCTATTAACGATAGCTATGGATTACCAAAGTATTTTGAATCTGATAGCATTCAAGTTTCTGGATTGATAGTTCATGAGATATCTAGCGTCGCCAATCACAGAGAGTGTCATAAGACATTAGATCAGTGGTTATATGAGGAAAAAATACCAGGCATTAGTGGAATCGATACACGTGATTTGACAAAGAAAATTCGAATAAAGGGAGTAATGAATGGTGCATTGTCTGTTTCAAAAAACGAAATAAATTCAAAAGAATTGTTGAGTACTATTAAAAAGACCAAATATGACGGATTTAACTTTATGTCTCAAGTATCCATTGACACAGCAGTAGAATATGGGGACCGAGCGTTAGAACCTATTGTTCTTATCGATACAGGTACGAAATATAGCATTATTCGTAATATCTTGCGTATGGGCTATAGGGTTATTCAAGTTCCATGGGATACATCGTTCAGTAAGATTATTTCATACAAGCCAAAGGGTATTATAATAAGTAACGGTCCCGGAGATCCAAAAATGTGCAATAGCACCATTGAAACTGTCGTTAAACTGTTTGAATCAACATTACCAATGCTAGGAATATGTTTAGGTAACCAAATCATAGCTCTTGCTGCCGGTGGCGACACATACAAATTAAAATTCGGACATAGAGGTCAAAACAAAGGATGTACAGACCTGAATACAAATCAAACCTTTATCACCAGCCAGAATCACGGATATGGGGTAAAAGCAAACACACTTAATAAAACTGGATTTAAAGCTTGGTATATTAACTCTGATGACAATACCATTGAAGGTATCAAACATGAGTCAAAACCCATAATTGCGGTACAGTTTCATCCAGAAGCATCTCCTGGTCCTTATGATTGCATGTATGTTTTCGAAGAATTTAAACATCTTGTTGAACGAGATAAACCGGATGAGAAGTCAATTAAAATCGATAGAGTGAATGGAGGTGGGAAAATTTTCCAAAAAATGAAACCATAAAGAAAACAATAGTATTAGGAAGTGGGGCAATAAAAATCGGAGAAGCGGGCGAAAGTCAGATATTCTGACCGCCAATTCGACTATTCCGGTTCACAATGTCTCAAAGCTTTATCCGAAGAAGGAATTAAGACCGTATTAGTAAATCCCAATATTGCGACTATCCAAACAGACACTAGATTCGCAAATAAAGTATATTTGTTACCAGTAAACGGATATTACATAAGTCAAATAATAGAGAAAGAACTTCCGGATTCAATTATGTTAGGTTTTGGTGGACAAACCGCATTAAATTGTGGGGTATCGCTACATGATGAAGGTATTTTAGAAAAGTATAAAATTCAAGTATTGGGCACTCCCATAAATAGCATAAAGATTACAGAAGATCGGCAACAATTTAAGACTGCTATGATTAATAGTAACGTTCCTGTACTTGAAAGTTCACCTGCATACAATATAAAAGAAGCATTAGATGTCGCACAAAGAATTGGTTATCCGGTAATAATCAGAGTAGCATACACTCTTGGCGGAAAAGGAGGTGGAGTAGCACATAATGAGTATGAACTTCAAGAGATTGTTCAACGAGGACTTTCATTAAGTATAGTAAATCAGGTTCTGATTGAAAAATACATTGGAAGTTGGAAACAGATTGAATATGAAATGATGAGAGATTATACTGGTAACAGTATTGCGATTTGCAACATGGAAAACGTTCTGGGGATGAGAGTTCATACAGGAGACAACATAGTTATCGCCCCGTCGCAAACGATCAATAATGAAGAATATCATAGATTACGATCTGCTGCAATTAGAGCAGTAGAATATTGTGGCATTGTTGGCGAATGTAATATTCAATTTGGGTTAGATCCGGAAAGTGAATCATATTGTGCTATAGAAATAAACGCAAGACTTTCAAGGTCATCGGCGCTAGCCAGCAAAGCAACTGGATACCCATTGGCATATATGGCTGCAAAAATTGGACTGGGTTACTCACTTACAGAACTTGCTAATAGTATAACGAAGGCGACAACAGCTTGCTTTGAACCCTCCTTAGATTATGTAGTTCTAAAAATGCCAAGATGGGACTTTAGAAAATTTGAATTGGTTAACAGAAGGATTGGCACAAGCATGAAATCAGTCGGTGAAGTTATGGCAATCGGGAGAACATTTGAAGAAGTACTTCAAAAATCGATCCGAATGACTGACACGGGAAGGATGGGTCTTGTTGGAAATGAACACGATTTGAAGGAAGAATTAGAACTAGTCGAACAAAAATTGTTGTATCCAAGTGATGAAATTTTATTTGATGTAGTAAAGGCCGTGCGATTAGGAATTCCCATATCAAGAATAAACAAACTTTCAACAATTGATTCATGGTTCCTGATAAAAATCAAAAATATTGTGGACATGTATGATAAACTACATAAGGTCGATGTATCTGATATTTCTGAAGGTTTATTGCGAGATGCAAAAAGGTATGGATTTTCAGATTCACAAATAGGTCAGTGTTTGGGAGTAAAAGAAATAAGTGCCAGAAAATTGAGACAAAAACTTGGTATTAATCCTGTAGTAAAGCAAATTGATACATTAGCAGCAGAATGGCCTGCGAAGACGAATTATCTTTATCTGACGTATGGAGGAGATAAAGATGATATTGTTTACAAGAAAGAGACAAATTCGGTAATGGTGCTTGGAGCTGGGCCATATAGAATAGGAAGTAGTGTAGAATTTGACTGGGGTACTGTTAACATGATTTGGGGCCTAAAAAATAATGGTATTAAATCAGTATCAGTTATTAATTGCAACCCCGAAACAGTTTCAACTGATTATGATATCTCAGACAGACTTTATTTTGAGGAACTATCTTTAGAACGCATTCTAGATATATATGAAAAGGAACATCCCAAGGGAATAGTCACTTGTGTGGGAGGACAGACTGCAAATAATCTTGTACCTAAATTAGGACAACTAAATATACCTATTATTGGTACCGATAGCACCCATACTGATATGGCAGAAGATAGGGAAAAATTTAGTAGATTGCTCGATTCATTGAATATAAAGCAGCCTCCTTGGAATAAATTCACGGACTTGGACGGGGCAAAGATATTTTCTCAAAATGTAGGATTCCCTGTCTTAGTAAGGCCATCATATGTGTTAAGTGGGGCAGCCATGAAAGTAATTTGGAATGACGAACAATTAGAGCGATACATCAATGAAGCCGCACAAGTAAATCCAGAGTACCCTATTGTGATTAGTAAATTCTTTCAGGATTCAGCTGAAGTAGAAGTAGATGCAGTATGCAACGGAAAGGATGTCATAATAGGGGCCTTAATTGAGCACATAGATAACGCAGGAATCCATTCTGGAGATGCTATGATGTGCATACCTCCATGGAGGTTGAACAGACAAACAATGAATACTATTGTGGATTACTCTAACATGATTGCAAGAAAATTAGAAGTGAAGGGTCCTCTCAATATCCAATACTTGGTCAAGGATGATGAGGTATATGTTATTGAGGCAAATGTCAGAGCTTCTAGGACCACGCCATTTGTATCAAAGATAGTTGGGATTAACTTGATTTCGTTAGCATCCAAAGCAATAATGGATGGTAACTTGCCGGAGGGTCTTAATGAACCCTGGCTAAAAATAAGTGGTTTCGGAATAAAAGTACCACAGTTTTCCTTTATGCAATTGGAAGGCTCAGACATTGTATTGGGAGTCGAAATGCAATCAACAGGAGAAGTTGCTTGTCATGGTAATAGTTTTTATGATGCCTTGTCAAAGGCCTATGAAGCAGCAGGATACAATTTACCACTTTCAGGATCGGCCTTAATAACCATAGGAGGTCAAAAAAATAAAGAAAAAATGCTTTCTTTAATTTCACTCATAAACTCTATGAAATTTAATATACTTGCAACAGAACATACGGCCGAATTTATCAAGAACAATATTACTACAAATGTGCAAGAAGTTCACAAAATTAGTGAACCGGTAAGAAAACCAAATATTGCAGATCTCCTTTATGACAAGAAAATAGATTTCATAATTAACATTCCATCTACTTCTACCATTGAAAAGTACGTAGGAATGCTAGATGATGAATATCAAATCAGAAGAAAAGCTGTAGAAATGGGAGTACCTGTTCTTACCACTGTGGAATCAGCCATTTCATTCATACACTGTTTAGAGTGGAGAAATAAGAATAAACCATCAATAAGCCCATTATCCAAATATCATATTGACTAAAGCGAGGAGTTAAAGACTTCTCCTAGTAGATTTTCATTACCGAGAATGGTACCATCTATTGATACTATTAAACACTTTTCAATAATCTCCTTTCTCAGTATCTTTTTTAAAATAGGTGAACTTGTTCTTCTGTTTCTCACTCTGTAGTTCCCATAAACATACCTATTATATGACGGTAACATTATAAGTTCTAGTGATCCTTTTGTACTTGGAAAAATAGCTTCCTTTTTTACCTTTAGAAAAATCCAAATCTTTTGTCCATTCAAAACACTGTTTTCTCTGAAAAATGTAGGATGTAAGTGCCCCATAATAATTTTATTGATATTTGATCTGAGCTCAGAAGGGAACGTATGTCCGTGTGTCAAGAGGATGTCACCTAGTACCATCCCTCTGACTCCCATTAGATGGATATTCTCCGGCGTTACCAATCCTATCTTCGAGTCATGATTTCCAGGGATTAAATATACTTGGCAGAATGCGGACAATGAATGTAAAAATTTTGGAATTAAATTCCAATCATCCTTTACTACTTTATAGATATTGTTTTTAATATCACCAAGTAGAACCATGGAATCTACTTTGTTTGAAACAACAATATCCCGCAGCTCGGCCTCAATTTCTGTTGTAATATGATACCAATCAAATGCGATGTCATTATTTTGTGACCAGTATGTACTGCCCACGTGCAAATCGCTTACTACCAATACTTTGTTTGATTTATTATCGATTATTAAGTCAATCAATAAAGCTGGTTTGTTTTCAACTATATTGATTAGACTCATAATCTTACAATGTGATATAGCATATTAAAAACATTGGATTCCTTTAATGAAAAGACAATATTTTCCTAAATCACTGATTGAAAAAAGAAAGAATTCGAAATAGTTATTATCGAATAAATAGATACCACAAGAGTGAAGACTCGTCAGTTAGTGAACATATCATGAATTTTAATTTGCTAGTAACAACGTTTAGAAATAGAGAAGATGATGCCTTTGATGAAATATTGCAACTTTTAGATGTTATAGGTGACAAGGATCCTTCGATTGAGGTTTCGTCTGTTTCCGGGATCATACTAGTCGATACCAATCTTGATCCATTTAAATTTGTAGAAGAATGCAAAGAAATGGTCAGAAAGGAGCCTTGGAAATTTAGATATGTTCTAAGAATCATACCACTTGAAATGAATTGTAAAGCAGAAGTAACCGAGATTCATGATATTGTCAATCAACTCTGTAGAAAAATTGATGCGCAGGAGACGTATAGAGTACTGATAGAAAAAAGACATTCAAGATTGCATTCTAATGAAATCATTTCTACCGTTACAAGCAAACTGAAAATGAAAGTAAATTTGGATAATCCAAATTGGATAATCCTCATCCAAATAGTAAAAATGGTTGCCGGTATATCGATTCTTAGACCAAACCAAATATTTAGCTCGGTAAAAGAAAAAATATCCTCATAGTATCAAGTATCATAGAGTCATTACAAAATAAAAAAAGATTATTGATACTAGAAAATGTATTTGCATGAACATGTTCACTCAGTTGGTAGTATTAAAATTATGTACTATACTTGTGTAGAAATAATGTATGTTAAAATATGACAATATATGCACTAGATTTTATTTAAATGGGTGACACTAATATCACTAGTTTTATGATTTACTGAACTACTATTCTCAGACAAGACCGAGAATATCTCTCCGATTGATAACTGAACCTTAAGAACAATTTATTTTAGAATTTTGGTCTTTGCTGCCATTGAATATTTACCTTCTGACTTTTTCTTGTTAAATTCACAGATTTGTCGGTTCATAGTGATATATAATTGATGAATCCATAAACAAATACTCTACACACAAGAACTGGTGGGATTAGTGCTCCTTTGTTCATCATCTGCGAGCACGAGTCCCTCCCGCCAGTCACTCAATAATAACGATAATCAAATTTTGTCAATAATGGAAACCGGTATTGATATTTTCCTTCCTACAACACTAACAATTTCGCTCCATACTACGTCCTTGACACCATCCATGCCCTTAATTTCCTCCAGAAGGTCAAGCAATACTACATTATCTTTTACAATTGTTTCTACTCTTAGGTCAATGGTATGCTCCCCTATACACTTGCCGACGTAAGTGACATCATCTAAATCCATTAGTTTATTGGCAACAGCGTTCACCATCCCGTTTCTTATCGAAATAAAAAAAATCAATGCGCCTCCATCCAAATTTTTCAATATCCAGCACATATTGCACTTTCAAAAACTTACCTTCTAATCGTTTGCGTCTTCGTCTAACAGTAGTAACAGGAATTCCTAATTTTGTAGATATATTTTTGGTAGTCTTTTGACCGTTAGGAGCGAGCAAAATTTTTAGTATTTTTCTGTCTATTTGCGATATTCCTATATCAGGCTTATCTAACTGTGAACCCATTTTTCCTTTCCATTTATTACGAGAATTAACTATATATTTTTTATTTTAAAATTTTGAAAGCTACAAGATTGTTCAGATTATTGATTTAATATTCAAAGAAATGTTGCTTTGAACTATTTGGACACTAAATGATGGTGATTTGTGCGATATGAAGGGAATTAATGGTCTAAATGTTCAAAGATTATCTATAGGATGGAGCTTTAATATAGTTTGTATAACATTGTACTCTACAGTAAAAGCAAACAATCGGTGGAAAATCTTTGAATGAAAAACTCATCCCACCGGTTGGAAACCTATAGAATAACTGAACCCTTATTGAGAAACAAGTACGGCTTTTTCGGTTAGAATTTTCAAAAATTCCGTTTTACTATAATTGCTACGTCTAAACCCCATTTTATTGCATATGTAGGCAATCTTATCTGTTGTCGCATTCAATAAAGAGAGATTTTGTATGACAAAGACTTTCCTCAAATATTTTATAGAATCTGTCATCAAGCTATTTTCAGAAAGTAAAATGAAACAACCTGAACAGTTATTTTTTATGCCTCCGATGTCAATTGCCTTATCAACCTGATTACTGCAAATTAGTCTCAATAAAACTTCCATTTCTAACCTCTTAGCGATATTGATTTTTCTATTATTTGATTCTAAAACTATCTGAATTACCTCAAATATGTGATCTATTCCAAATATGAATTTTGGGTTAATCCCCTGAATCATAACACCTGGAAACATCTTTCTAAATGATTCTATAGTGTTTCCTATATCAGTAACATGTAAGGTATCGGTACTGATTATTGCTACATAAACTGAATCTATTTTATATAGTGGAACGCTACTAATTGTAATGATTTTTTCTTTCATGCCATTTTCAGGTATTTTATTGGTGTCCCTAACCGCCGTGAACTAGGTTTGCAATAGTTACGATATCGCCAGATTTAATTTTTTTACCATTGCCGGATATTGTTAAATCTACACCATTAATCAAAATTAGGAGGTTTTCTGTATCAATATGTTTAGAATTAGACATGTTCTGATAAAGTATAGAAAAGATATTTGATAGCATAATCTCCTTTTCATGAACAATAATACGCTCTTTGCCACAATATTTCTTTATGGAGCCCAGTAGCTTTAAAGTTATCAATTTCCCGCCGAGAAATTTATTTTACTCTTCATCGACGTCTTGTTCAATTTTCTTATTTTGTTCTTTTGTTTGTTTATTGATATATGAGGCGATATATCCGGCTATCTGGTTACGTAGTTCTTTTGACCTGACCTTTGCAATCCCATCGATTGTTTTTTTATTTTGTTGAAAATCAACATTAAATTTATCTGGATATCGGTTTAAGAGTTCCGTTGAAAGTCTTTTAACTCTATTCAATATCTGACTCTACTCATATAGGCTATTTTATACCTTCCCTATTAAAGAAACCAAATTCTTATTCTAATCAAAGAATAAAATGGAATTCTCTTCAAGTTTATCTGCTGTATCTTTAGGGGACATGCAAAGAATATCTGACATGCTTCTTATTACACTCATTAATGTTGATGTTGGAAGTGTAATAATATTTTTGAAACACGAGGGATATCTTACTGGTCCGTCGGTTTCAATTAATATTTTTCCTTCATCTGTTAACTTCAATAGTACTTGCTTTTTCTTTGAATAAACTAGCGAAGGCCCGTAGGAAACATGCAACCCCATACCAAGAGATCTTTCTAGTTGTTGTAGAGAACCATCAAACCAATGAAGACATACCTTTCTCAGGTTATATGTGGATAACAGATTTAGAACATTATCAAGTGACTGCCTAGAATGTATTGAAACTGGCCTATCGTACGTTTCTGCAAGAGTTAACATCTTGTTGAAAACTTTGTCTTGCAAGGTATCGGTATTTCTATCCTTATCGTAATAAGTCGGATCAAGTCCAATTTCACCAATCCCATCAATACTTTTGATGTTGGAAGCTACCATCTCTTCAAACAGTGAGATGTCTTCATTTGCATGTTGCGGATGTATTCCCACAAAATTATATACGATTTTATTAACATCTTTATCCCCAAAAAGTCTTAATGCCTTTGATGAAGTGGCAGAGTCTATTGTTACTGAACATGCCTTTATTCGCATTCCTTTTAAAGTTGCAAGAATTGACGGCAAAAAACTGTCATACTCAGTATCGGTGAGATGAATGTGAGAATCATATAAGATGGGATTCAATTTCGACAAGTAATCTCGCAAACAGCAATGAAAAAATCTACGATGTAACCAGTTCTATTCTTCTTTTGTCCTTTGTTAACCAGCTTACTCTCACCAATCCAAAAATTTCTAAATCAAGTAACGTTTTGTTCAAATCAGCCACCGTTATTTGTACTCCATCTTTTTCCAAATTGTTTAAGAGTTCATTGTCCGACAAGTTGCCAACTTCCTTAATTTTTTCTAATACAATATTTCTTAGCGGATATTTCAAATGTCTTCACCAAATTCAGAATGTATGAATTTAATTATTTGATTTAATTACATATTATAAATACTCTTCTAACCTCATGGCTCCGCATTATGCGTGAAAATCAATATGATATTGACAAGTGGGATTATATCGTAGTCAAGATTTCAGTAGGATTTTTTGGTTAATTGAATCGCAAGTTCTTGCAGCAATCGTAAAGAAAAGTCAAGGGAGCATTCCCGTTAACGAAAGTAGGAAGCAATTTGTTGGCGAATTCTAAGTTCCATGGGTCTAAGTAGAGATATGAGGAACAATAATGAAAAAATAATCATTAGAGCATACCATTAGCGTTTGATTTAATTGTTTAACGCCTTTAAAGTAAATACAAATCTTGATCCCTCAAATTCTGTTACCCCTTGTCTCTCCCAGTTCACTTCGTAACTATGAGTAACTTGTTTCCCTATTATCCTGATTTTTCTAGGAAGTTTAGAAAAAAGACTCTCTACTTTTTCAAGATTTTTTGTCATCAAAACTGATCTTCGCCTCTTCATTAGATATTTGACTGCAACGTTCTTGTGGAGGTGTCCTAACTCCTGAATTTTTTCAGTTCCATTATCTACAATGAATTCACGCTTTGTCAATGCGAACATTACATTCAATTTAGTTAAAAAAAGTCATTGTCAATTCTATTAGAACAAGTTAGGCTAAATTTATTATACGTCATTTCATAGTATAAATTCTAACATTTTGTAAATTTTAGTACATATAGTAGCTTTTTAGATATGCAAGAAAGGTTTATTACTTTTATAGCGTATATAAAAGATATGTATTCTCAGGCCTTTTCTGTGCCACATGCAGTGAGACAGGTTATTGGTTCTAATACGCTATTTTTTCAGGCTCTAAGCACAGGTATAGCAAACTATACAGCATTAGCACAAAAAATCAAACCTGAGGTAGAGAAGCTGACAAAATCTGAAGTAAATATTAATACGCTTGTAGTAGCGATAAAAAGATTCGCAGATTCTCTGGAGGATAATAATTATGAAGTTCATCCAATTCTTGATGGAGTCAGGATGACTCTAACAGGAAGCATCATAGATATTGATTTTCACGAAAGTGATGATACGTATCAAGTCCTAGATGAAATATTTGAATTAGGCGGGGGATACGATATGTTCAGGACGAACAAGCAAATTCGGCTCTTTGCCGAAGATATAGATGAAATTCGGAGCATGTTCAAATCATCTCCAAAAGGTGTTCCGGGCGAAATAAAGGATGGACTCTCAAAAATTACAATTACCGTTCAGTCGGACAAGGAAAATACATATGAAGTTCTGTCAATTGTTCTCTCCATATTACACAACAATCGTATTCCTTTGTATAATGCCTTTTTTACGCAAAATGAAATAGTTTTGATTCTGGGTATGGATGACGCTGCCAAGGCGTACGAGGTCGTCAGAGAAAAACTATACAGCCATGACTAGTAGTATCTTTTATCTCTAGTAAAATTCTAAAAAAATGAAAAAATAGTAACTGGTACTATCTGTAGTATTGAACGGAGACTTTTTCTCCTGGTTTGCCTTCTCTTTGGGCTTTAATCTTTTTTACACCCTCTTCAATATGTCTCATCATTACATGAGCTTCTGATGCGTGTCTTGCTGCTTCCTCAGGTGTAGGATACTTTGCAAGGTATTCATGTAATACCAAGGAAACAGCAGTATTAATAACAGAACTAGTGTCAGCGCCACTGAATCCATCTGTTATTTCAGCTATTCTCGTCAGGTCAACATCTGAACCAAGTGGTTTGTCCTTACTATGTAATTCCAATATTTTTTGCCTTGCGGATTTATCCGGTAACGGAACTAACAAGATTTTATCAAATCTTCCTGGTCTCAGCAAGGCTGTATCAATAATATCTGCTCTATTGGTTGCAGCTAATACTACCACGCCTGAAAGCGATTGGATACCATCCAGTTCCGTAAGTAATTGTGAAACTACTCTTTCTGTAACCATGCTGTCTCCACCCATTCCTCTAACTGGAGCTATTGAATCTATTTCATCAAAGAATACAACACATGGAGCTGCCTGTCTTGCTCTTCTAAAGATCTCTCTAATACCTCTTTCAGATTCCCCAACCCACTTACTAAGCAATTCTGGTCCTCTTACGCTGATAAAGTTGGCTTCGGACTCGGTTGCGACAGCTTTTGCCAGGAGTGTTTTACCAGTTCCGGATAAGCCATGCAATAACAAGCCCTTTGGCATAGAATGTCCAAGCTTTGTATAAAGATCTGGGAATCTTAATGGCCATTCTACAGCTTCCTGCAATTCACGCTTAATATCTTCTAATCCACCTATGGAAGACCATGGCACATCCGGTGATTCCAGGTAAACCTCTCTCATTGCGGAAGGAGTAACCTCTTTTACTGCATTGTCAAAATCTGATTTAGTAACTATAAGTTTATTCAAAACTTCAGGTGATAATTTCTCATCTTCCAAGTTTAACTCAGGAAGCAATCTTCTAAGGCATTTCATGGCTGCTTCCTTACAGAGATATTCCAAATCAGCACCAACGAAGCCATGCGTTACTGCAGCTATTCTATCCTGTTCTACATCAGTATCTAGAGGCATATTTCTTGTGTGAATTTGCAGTATTTCCAATCTTCCGCGTTTATCTGGTACTTTTATCTCAATTTCTCTGTCAAATCTTCCTGGTCTTCTCAGGGCTGGATCTATTGCATTCGGACGGTTTGTCGCTGCAATGACAATAACCTTACCTCTTGCTTCAAGTCCATCCATTAGTGATAATAATTGAGAGACAACTCTCCTTTCAACCTCACCAGTAACTTCTTCTCTTTTTGGAGCGATTGAATCTATTTCGTCAATAAATATGATAGAAGGTGCCTTTTCTTTGGCTTCCTTGAAAATTTCTCTTAATCGTGCCTCAGACTCTCCATAAAATTTACTCATAATCTCAGGGCCAGAGATACTAATAAAATGAGCATTACTCTCGTTAGCAACTGCTTTAGCAAGAAGGGTTTTACCGGTTCCTGGAGGTCCATATAGTAACACACCTTTTGGTGCCTCGATACCTAATTTCTCAAAGATTTCAGGATGCCTCAATGGCAGCTCTATCATTTCTCTGACTTTTTGGATCTCTTCCTTTAGACCGCCAATATCTTCGTAACTAACTTGAGGAACACCTCTAAGCGTTTCACCTTTCTCTGCAATATGGAATATGGTTTTCTGAGTTACCAATACTGCATCTGATGGCGGAGTTACGCCTATTACTTGAAAAGTAAGTCTACCGCCAAAATAAGGAACCATGACATTGTCTCCTTTGATTAATGGTACGCTTTCCAATGCATCGGCAAGGTAACGTTCGTCAATTGGTGGAATTGCTTCTAGCGGAGCAACAATTACCTTTTCTGCAGGAACAGCTTTAATTTTTTTTACAATGACTGTGTCTCCAATGGCAACACCAGCATTATTTCGCACAAGCCCATCTACTCTTACGATTCCTTTACCTTCATCAGATGGATAGAGTGGTAGACATTTTGCGACTGTTCTTCTTTTTCCTCGGATTTCTATAACGTCGCCTGTAGATGCAGTCAAAGAGTCCATTGAATCATAATCGATTCTAGCCACTCCACGACCTACGTCTCGAGTATACGCTTCGAGAACCTTCAGCGAGAGAGTGTTTTGACTCACGATATCAAGTACTATCGTGCCTATCTTTATACCTTTGTCGAGGATTACTCTTCAAAAATCTTCTCTAGTAAAACATCAGAAAAGATAATGTATCCTAGTACTACGTTAAACCGAAAATTATTTCACTTCACGATCCTCAGAGTACAAAAAATGAATTGAAAACAGGTTCATCTTTAATTTGCCCATCTCAATCTATCACATACCAAAAGATTCAAATCTTGATGATATTTCTAATTTGATTGGACTGTTTTGGGTAAAAGACCATTAGTACGTAGAAGGGGAAGAGGAGGCAAACAGTTTCAGGCCATAAAAACAGGAAAAATTGTGCCTGCTAAATATCCGAATTTACAATCATCCGAACAAAAAGTTGGTTCCATAGTTGACATTGTTCATGAACGAGGGAGAAACGCACCATTAGCCAAAATTGAATTCGATAAGGAAATTAGCTATATGCCGGCCCCTGATGGTTTGGAAGTAGGAGGAAAAATTCAAATTGGAAACAACGTTGAATTCAAACCAAACAATATTTTACCACTAGAATCCATTCCTGACGGTACCCTTATTTGTAATCTGGAAAAGAACATTGGTGATGGAGGAAAACTTGTCAAATCTGCTGGAGCGTCAGCTATTGTTTTTTCTCATACTTCCCAAGGTGTGTCTATAAAGTTACCCTCAGGGAAATTTAAAACATTAAACCCGAGATGCAAGGCAATGATTGGAGTTATTTCTGGCGCAGGAAGAAAAGAAAAGCCATTCCTAAAAGCTGGAAACAAGCAAAAATACATGACTGCCCATGGCAAATTATATCCAAAGGTAAGAGGTATAGCACAAGCTGCTGTTTACCACCCACACGGCGGTGGAAGGCATCAACATGTAGGTCGTCAATCATCAGTGGGTAGAACAACTCCCCCAGGTAGGAAAGTAGGTAATATCGCACCACGAAAAACTGGTAGAGCCAGAGTAAAACAAAAGAAGGAATAATCATTTCATTCCAAAAACTTTTTTGTAACGTTATTCATATTCTTAATACTATTTAGTTAGGAACATGACTTTAAAATTCGGAAAGATAATTTCGTTAATGCAAAGTACTCTACGCAATAACAATCTCGTCAGAGCCACTGCATTGAAAAACTTGCAGACTCAGGAAGATGGGGACCCCTATAAAATATTGATAGGAACTATATTGTCGGCTCGTACCAGAGATGAAACTACGACAAATGTGATTAATATGCTCTTTTCCAAATTCAAGAATCCCGAGGAATTATCGAGAGCAAATTTAAAGGAAATAAAGGAATTGATTCAGAAAATAGGCTTCTATAATGTAAAGGCAGCTAGAATAAAGGAGGTATCGAAAATACTAGTAGAGAAATACAATAGCAAAGTCCCACCCAATCTAGAAGATCTCCTTTCATTCCCAGGTGTAGGAAGAAAAACTGCAAATTGTGTACTGGTATACGGCTTTAGAAAACCAGCGATTCCAGTGGATGTTCATGTCCATAGAATTTCCAATAGAATTGGGATTGTTAATACCAAAAAACCGGAAGAGACTGAAATTGTCCTTCAAAAATCAATAGATAGAAGGCATTGGATTGCAGTGAATGAAACCTTTGTTGTTTTTGGTCAAAACATTTGTTTGCCAATTAAGCCAAAATGTAATGTCTGTCGCTTAACTAAACTATGCAAATACTACGAAAATAATAACTAATCCCGTTTTTTTCTGATAAGTAAAACAAGTATTATTAATCCAATAGCTATGATGGTTATTAATGGTACGAAATATAATGGAGATTCCGCAGGATTACCAAATATGATATCGAATGAAATAGTGCCAGCGTTTGAATTGTCTGGACTGGTTAATTCATCTTTACCATATATTGATACCGATCCAACAACAAAATCATCTACTGATAGCTTGTCAATTATTATTCTTTTGCCATTTGTTATGGTTAGACCCTGGTTGTTTGCATGTGCTACAAAAACGGGTTGATCCCTAGACCAACCGTCCTGATCACGCTCGTATACTCTGATATAACCCGATTCGTTTGTATTGATAGCTGCCCAGAACTTTCCAGTATTTTCGCTAAACATAGCAAGTTCTATGAATTTCTCGCTCGGCGCAGGCTCTTGGATCTTTATTACACTTTTTGCATCGGCGCTATCTAGATAGGACAGGTTGTTTTGAATCGTAAATTGCCAGTTTGTTGGTATAGATTGTGAAAATTGATAGACCACAGGTTGTCTTCGAAAAGTATTGGATGCATTGTAATCAACGTCAAATCTTTCTGAATTTTTTGTTTTGATTACATCGTGAACAATACTCTGCGCATTGATTGTAAACGTGGGATATACTATCAAGAATACCGCGAAAATTAATCCAACTTTCAGTGTTCCAATCAAGGCTAATCAACTACAAATGGTTTTTCTGATCTAAGAATTAAATCAGAAATTTCTGGACGCATTAAATGCTTTTCTGGTACTTTACCTGAATTTACCATTTTTCGAATCATAGTTCCACTCAGCTCCTCTTTTGATTCTGCACCATGTGGACAAGTTTTTTCGTTGGCATACGACATACATGTTTTGCAAAAATAAAATGATGGAAAGACAACTGGCTCAATTTCCAGATCAGGATATTCGTTGAATATTTCTTGAGCTGCAAATGGTGGATAATAGTCGCCCACACCAGCATGATCCCTGCCTACTATGAAATGTGTGCACCCAAAATTCTTCCGCATGATAGCGTGGTGAATAGCTTCGCGTGGACCTGCATACCTCATCAATGTATGGATTGTTGAAAACAATACCCTATTTTTGGGAAAATAATTCATGATTAATGACTCATATGCGTCTATTATCAAACTATCAGTAAAATCGCCTATCTTTTTTTTGCCAATTAACGGATTGACAAACAAACCATCGTACATGTTCAAAGCGGCCTTTTGTAACATTTCATGGGCAACGTGCGGCACATTCCTTGTTTGAAAACCTACCACAGTCTTCCAACCTCTCTTGACAATCTCTGCACGAGTTTCTGTTGGATGCATCCTAAACTTTTGGATCTTATCATGTTCCTTCATTTGAAAAACTTCCATTTTTCCGCCCACTAGGAATTCGTGCATTTTAGAGAGTCTGTTTACACCAGGATGGTTAAAATCGTTGGTACCGTATACTGCGGTTGCAATATCGTCCTTGTTGTAAGCATAGATTTCGTCAACGTGAAGTATAGCAAATTCTTGGCCATCTGAACGAAGAACAATATCTCCTAGATCCTTCATATGCCCCGCGACTTCTTTTTTCACGTCAACAATGATAGGAATGGTCCAGGGAATACCGTTACTCAATCGTCCTTCTTTAAGTACATTCAGAAAATCTTCTTGAGTCAGGAAGCCTTCAAGGGGACTAAAAACCCCCGTAGATATATTTTCAGCATCTGTTCTAATATCTGGAGATACCTCGAATGTTTTCAAATCATCATGATTTCTTTTAGCTTGTTTATTGATTAATTTACCACCGTGTGGTAAAATTAGATTAGTTGACAATAGTATTTATTTACCTTCTTTCCAGTGCAAACCGCATTCCTTATGGGCGTCATTTTCCCACCACCACCTTCCAGCCCGAAGATCCTCGCCTTCCTTAATAGCCCTAGTGCAGGGTTCACAGCCAATGCTTGGATAACCTTTATCGTGTAGTTCATTATACGGGATCTTATTTTCATGAATATGCTTCCATATTTCATCATTAGTCCAGTCGGCCAACGGATTTAATTTGATAATGTTGTTGTTCAAGGAGTCAACTTCAATCTTCAATATCTTATTCCTAGTCATGGTTTGTTCCCGACGTAACCCAGTAATCCAGCAATCGAATTGTTTAAGTGCTCTTTTCAACGGTTCAATCTTTCGGAGGTTGCAACAAAGTTTCCTATTTTCAATGCTTTCATACATTAGATTCATTCCCTTGCTTGCGACCATCTTTTCAATATCACTTGCGTTCGGAAAATATACATCTACAACAATGTCATATTTTTTTCTAATTTTATCAATAAGATCATATGTTTCCTGGTTAAGTCTACCAGTATCCAACGTAAATACTCTAGTAAGATTTCTATTGATTTTGCACATCATATCAATCAATACAACGTCTTCAGCTCCAAAGCTTGAAGCGAGCACCATTTTATCTCCAAATTTCTCAAATCCCCATTTCAGCATCTCAGGGGCAGATTTAGATTCCATCTCCTCAATGTTTTCTATTGCGCTTAATAACGAATCATGTGCTTTTTTTTCATCATGATTTATCTGCATTATTGTAATTTTAGAATTTTAGGCTTATAATTATTATTCTTTTTATCAGACTACTTAAATATAGTTGAGGAGTTTTTATCCATTAGGAAGATTCATTATTAGTGTGGTATATGAGTGGTGTGTGGGGGCTTTAGTTTTTGACTCATGATTTTTGGCAAAATATATTCAAATATCAGAATTTAGGCTTTGATCCAATCGGTTGGATATCAAATTGCTCTAACGAAGTTGATTTTTTTTCTCTAGAGAAATCTTTTGAAAAGATAAAACATAATTCTTGGGCCGATTTGTCGTGGTTCGATTCATTCCAATATAGCGGAAAGACTCCCGACATAACACGCAGGATTTACAATGTGGATGAATCAATATCGGAGGATTTGAAAAACAAGAAAATCATTTCACTAATGAGAATTCATAATGAAGTAGCAGAAGATGAGCAAAGTCTATCC
>JACMIO010000062.1 GCA_014381105.1 bacterium
AGCGTTACCAACGATACCTACAATAATAGCTCCTACAAACATTTCACCAAAACCAAATTGCCTGCCTGTTTCCTCGACGGAACCTACAAGTATCTCACTCACTACTATTACTCCAACCATACTTACTCCAAGCATAAGGAATGATTTCTTCTTACTCCAATGTTTATGATCACGCTCATTATGTTCATCACCTGAATCGCCATGAGGTAGGACAAAAAGATGTTTGTGCGTGAAAAAAGTAAAGATGATTCCTACAACATACACAAAGAGAAGCAAGATCGCTACAGAATCGCTAAGTATTTGTATTTTTGATTGATTTTCAACATCTGTCCCTTCGATCATAGTACTTGACAGTATTGTAGGAATTGCTAATCCTATTAGTGCGAGGAAAATTAACGATACCTGCAATCCTGCATTTTCTTTATTAAATAGTTGTTCCTTATGTCGGAAGCCTCCTGCAATCATACTTAATCCAAAAATAAGCATTATGTTACCCAAAATAGCACCGGTAATTGAGGCTTTTACAAGTTCAAGCAATCCTGCATTGATAGCAACTATTGCAATTATTATTTCAGCAGCGTTACCAAAGGTAACATTGATAAGAGAGCCGAGTGTTGAACCATAATGTGTAGATAGATGTTCAGTAGCATCGCCTATTAACTTTGCAAGAGGGATCAACGCTATTGCAGTTACCACAAACAAAATGACATATCCGACATGCAAAAATTCCAGAAAGACTGCAATCGGAGTAAAAACGAGAAGAAGGTAAATTGCAGACGATTTTGAAAATCTTAGATCATACATCAATTACTAGAATAATAATTAATAATACTCTATTTCAATTTTATTACAAGTATTGGACATTACTTCTAGAGGCAATAATGCATTCTTTCATATTTTAAAATAACTTTGGAAAATGATAGTTAAAATACTACAGAATAAATATTTGAGATATGAGCAATTTCGGATTTTATTCTGAAAAACCAAGTATTACATTTGAAAGTCATTTAGCAGGTTTACAGGAAAAAACAAGAGGATTATTGCTTGATCTACGTGGATTTATGAAATCTCTTGGAGACAACGTTATTGAAGAACCAAGACCACACAGGATAGCTTACGCTAAATCTTTGAATTTTAGAGTTTTTGCCGATGTACAACCAAAGGAGGATTGTCTGATAGTTTCTATTAGAAGGGGCAGAACTGATCCTTTAGTAACTTGTATGGTCAAGAATCCATCAGAATTAGAAGAAGCCAAGAACCAAATTTCTGAAGCTTACAGCATGATAAAATAGTGGCAGATTTTTGATATTAGAATGCTCGAGATTTTCAGAATAGCATATATTATCAGCAAAAAACTAAGAGAATTTGAAATTTTCGATAGATTAATTAGAATATATCAACAGAAAGTTGTAATTTATTTAATTTTCTAAAGATACTGGAAGAAAAAAGATATAAAAGCAAATTTAGTTCAATCAATTTGCAACCGTTCATGATAAGAGGAAAATTCGTTGGATGTCTCGTGGCTATTTTTTTCTTATCGTATTATATGATACTAATTCAAGCTGGTTTCGGTCAGAACGTTCAGGTCACATCTTTGCAACCGCCGTCAGTTGAAGCACCTCCATTTATTAGCGCTAGAGCAACGAGTCCTTCTTGGACCCAGGTAAATTTCCAGGTAAATGCAACGAGTCCTTCTTCTGATAATATTTCTGTGTATTGTAATCCTTCCAGTGGAAGTGCATTTCCCATGGGCAGTACTATAGTATTATGTGCAGCAAAAGATCCCATTACTAGTCTTGTTGGTTATGCAATGTTTAATGTAACGGTAAAGGATACAACGGCTCCTACTTTCAAAGTTCCGAATAGTATTCTCAAACAGGCTGACAATGTTGAGGGCACTAAGATTACATATGATGCAAACGCCTCAGACACCGTTGATGGCAGTGCAGTTACAACATGCGATCCTCCTTCAGGAAGTCTATTTCCTTTAGGTCTCAATCAGGTAAAGTGTACTGCTACAGATAAATCAGGAAATACGGCGGAAATATCATTCAGTGTTATCATAGGACAGACACCTAGCGAAGAAAATGCAAGTCCTGCAATTTCAATGCTTACAGACAATGAAACAAATCAGCTGAAATCACTAGAATCCCCAGTATCTGAAAACATTACAGACGATTCTACTCCAGAATCCCCAGTATCTGAAAACATTACAGACAATTCTACTCCAGAATTCCCAGTATCTGAAAACATTACAGACAATTCTACTCCACCTCTAGAAGATGTTGTAGAAAATGATACCGACGATCTTCCAATTCAACAATTAGAGGACAA
>JACMIO010000063.1 GCA_014381105.1 bacterium
AAATTGGGTTGTATCAATTTAACAAATCTAATTATTTCTTCTTTGTCCTGAGTATCAATGCACAAAGGGATTGCATTAATGTCTCCTAGCGCTTTGAATAAGACAGACTTTCCCTCCATTATTGGCAAGGCGCCTTCTGGTCCAATGTTGCCCAAGCCTAGAACTCTTGTTCCATCACATATTATAGCCACATTATTCCACTTTGATGTATAGTCATAGGCTAATTTTTTATTACTACTTATCTCTAGGGCAACATATGCTACACCAGGGGTATAAATTAGTCCTAATGTCCCCCGTTCTTCAGCTGCATTGTCCAGTGAAACTCTACTTCGAATTTCGATTTTTCCCTTCAACATCCTATGTAGATTAATCGCGTCATCTCGTAGTGTCAACTGTATTCAATAATGAATTAGATCATATTTTATTCTGCTCATTGTAAATTGAAAAGTCAATTTATTCATCTTTAAGGTTCTTAGTAGACGGGGTTAAAATTACTCCCATCCTCCCCCTCTCTTTCAAGTCATACATATCTTATAAATCATAATCTTGAATATTCACAAGTGTCTACACATAAAGCAATGAGAAATAAACGCACTGGTAAAGCAGCAGCATTAGAATCACAATACGTTCTAGGAATTGGAAATCAACATGAGGCGGAAAGTAAAGCCAGCGACACAATTGAACATGAAATAGGGTGTCCAAGATGCTACAACGTCATGACTTTATGCTCGAACTTTGACAGCCTCTATTATCTTTGTGAAGAATGCGATTTCTCTTTATATACGTTAAAGTAATTGGATTCGAGTCAACAAGGACAATCTGGGACATACCAAGAATTAGAAGAAAAGTCACTATTTCAAATATATACCATATTTCCAGTCTGTTGATTCCATTTCTTTTATGAAGGAAATCAAGACATCTTCTAGTAACTGTAGTATTTCATTACCCTTTCTGATAGTCGCCTTTTGAGGAGAACCGGTTGCCCCAGTAGAAGTTAATTCGTCAAATTTCCAAAATATTCTGATGTTTTCAGGCATTTTTGGAATAACCTCCTTTGGAGCAGACTCCAGGTTTACCAGATCAGGACGCACAGCAAGAACAGCAGATGTTTCTGCCTCACCACCATGACCCAGTCCATTCCAAATTTCAAAAAGATCTTTTTTCAACTGGCCAACCAAAACCCACCAGGATTCCAAACATGCGATAATCATTTCAGGATTTTTGTTTTTCATAATTCTTGCTGCAATTTCTATAGGGCCAATATTCCCATCATGTCCATTTATTATGAGAACTCGCCTTATCTTGTTATGATCAAGACTTGAAAGAATATTAGAAATTATCCCAATCATAGTTTCAGGATCAAAACTCATGGTCATCTGAAATTTATCATGATGCATACTAACTCCGTACGGAATGGCAGGAAGAACAATAACATTACTAACTTTAGTAGCAACTCTTTTTGCAATTTCTGTTGGGAAAATAAAATCTGATCCGAATGGCATATGATCTCCATGGTTTTCACAAGCACCAAGCACCATGATTGCAATTGTCTTTTCATTTATCATATTACGAACTTCAATCGCATTCATTTCTTCAATAAATCGTTTGTCTTTTCCTTCCATAGTTCGATTTGTCATAGATTGATAGATACTACCAATCCATTCTTTTATAAAATATCTCAAATATGTTTGGATAAAAAATTGAAAACTACCGTTTATAGTTAGTAATAGAATGCACCAATTTCCTCTACTCCCGTTCTTATTTCAATTTCGGATCCAATGAAACAATTTTGGAAACCGATTTCAACCAAAGGTTACAATTCTGCGCCGTATCACTAGCGATATGACTAAAGGTGTTGTATTTATTTAAACCCTGTAATATTATACTATGTCTATGGTTAATGCATATGTATTGATCTGTTGCGATCTGGCTGCGTCAGAGAAAGTAGTAGAGGAGCTAGAAAAGATTGATGGTGTCCAGGAAGTTTCCCCAGTGTCTGGAGTATATGACATAATTGTACAGATATCCGCATCAACTGAGGACGAATTAAAATCTATTTACATGGAAATTAGAAAAATGAAAAAAGTTCTAACGACAATAACTTTGATAGTTTCCAAAACGCTGTAAGAATAGCACTTGTTGATATTTTAGAAACTATTTTTTTGTGAAAATTCGTGAAATCGATATTCAATTAGGGATCGCGATGGTAGACAGTATATTAATTTAGTTAGAAATAACCACAAGATTTACTTTAATGTGGTAAAGAAAGTGCAATAATACCCGACTATCGATTTCAGTAAATCAAAATGTGAATTAATTCATTCATTTCTTTCTTTCTATGAGGTTTTTGATATTGTAATTTGTAGCAATTAGAAAATATAAAGGGTTACATTTGACGATATTGGGAAATATTGTGCAAACAGATGAACTGGGATTTGTCAATAACAATCACGGACATTAAGTAATCCAAAATAATAACTACAAAATCGCTTACGAATAATATCTGGTTGCTATAGCTTTTGTGTAAAGACAATTTTTTCGCCTATTTATCTAAGATAGGAAATACTACCCAAATTGAGATATTGTTTAGATTATCTTGGATATGCTATTACAATAGTAAAAAAAACAAACAGGGCAGATGCGAGATTATATAAGTATTTCAAAAGATTTAATTATGATAATTTCGAATTTGAAATATGATGAACACAGGGCCGATGACAAAAGTATCTCTTCTATTGGGAACGATTATATGTCTTGGAGCTTTTTTCCTTATTGACAATAATATTCCAGTACAAGCATTGCATAAGGAAGAACAAATATTAGAAGATTATGATGATTTGGCTGAATTTGCAAATGCTGTTAGAAATGGCGATGAAGATTTAGAAGAAATTCCTATACAATCGATGGAAGCTGCAGATATCTATGATGACGCAGATGATAATATGAAAGATTGCATAGACCTGGCAGCCAAGGTAGGAGACAGTCTTACTGATCGAGAAGTTATACATTGTGTTGACGATGTGAGCTATTTTGAGACCAAGTATTCTTCAAATAGTACTGTTCCTGCTAATGCGACTTTTGCCACATCTACAGATGCTTCAGAGACAGATGTAGACACCGCAACCGATACCACATCAACTTCTGATACTTCCGATACATCAACTTCTGATACTTCCGATACATCAACTTCTGATACTTCCGATACATCAACTTCTGATACTTCCGATACATCAACTTCTGATA
>JACMIO010000064.1 GCA_014381105.1 bacterium
GAACAAGCGAGTAATACCGAATCGGGTTTATCCCATGTAGCGTTGTTGGGAAACAAGATAGAGATAAATCATCAACATATGGTTAATTTAAATAGTACCACAGGCCAAGTAACAAATTTGGTAAAGGACGGATTAAAAGATATTGAACGACTCACATTATTGACGAATGAGAATGACGTAGCAACTAAGAATACCTTTGATCTTATGTCGAAGATGAAAAATAGTTCGGGGCAGATTGGTGATGCCAGTAAGATTATATCCGATATGGCAAAACAAACAAATCTGTTAGCTTTAAACGCTTCCATTGAGGCGGCTAGAGCTGGTGAAGCCGGCAGAGGGTTTGCCGTTGTTGCGGAAGAAATTCAGAATATGGCGGATCAATCAGCCAAATCAACTCGGTATATTGATGCAATCGTTACCGAATTGCAGAAAAATATAGCGCAAGCAGTGGATAGTATGAATCAAATTTCAATCACTTCGGAAAAACAACATAAAAGTGTATCGGATACGATTCAAAAATACCAAGACATTTCAGACTCCATGCAAAAATCAGAGATAGCAGTTGTAGAATTAAACAGCTCGGAAAAGGATATGGAAATTGCAAACAATGGGATAAGGATTATGCTACAAGCACTGTCAACGATAGCAGAACAAAATGCAGCAGGGACACAACAGGCAGCAGCCACCATGGAAGAGCAGACGGCATCCACCCTAGTAATTGCGGATATCTGCGATCGTTTAACTGAATTAGCTGAAAATTTAAGAGTGACGATTACAAGATTTAGTATATAATAAAATAAGTGAGAGGTTTTTTGTATTTTACAAAAAAGGAGCATATTGAATAATTGAAACAATCGGGGTTCATAGATAATACGAAGGGACAATAGGATAATGAAAGAAATAACATTTGAACAAATTAAGTCATGTGAAGAAATTAATATGTACATAGAGAAAGGTGATTCTGTGTTGGGAGTTATGGGGTTCACGGAACATTCGAGAGCACATGGTATGAAGGTAGCAATAACAGCTGGAATAATCCTAAAACAGTTAGGTTATTCGGAACATACAATAAAAATTGCTAAAATCACAGGTTATATGCATGATATTGGTAATTGCGTCAACCGTAATGACCATGCACATAGTGGAGCTATCTTAACTTTTCAAATATTAAAAAGTCTTGAAATGAATCCAGAAGACATTGCAACAATAGTCGCGGCGATTGGAAATCATGATGAAAAGACAGGAACAGCAGTGGATGCAGTATCAGCGGCTGTAATACTAGCAGATAAGACGGATGTTAGACGCAATAGGGTACGAAATCAAGTGAAATCCTCTTTCGATATCCATGATAGAGTGAATTATGCAGCGGTATCTTCTAAGTTAAACATCAATTTAGAGAATAAAACCATTCATTTAGAGATTAAGTTAGATGATAAAATGTGCTCCGTCATGGATTACTTTGAGATTTTTCTTCAGAGAATGCTTATGTGTAAAAGAGCCGCAGAAATTTTGGATTTGAAGTTCAAATTGACCGCCAACGGAAGTAAGGTGTGTTGAGTTACTCATATCATACAGAAAAACAAAAAAACACGTTGCATCATAACTAAAAAAGTTATTGCGATGTGTTTTTTTTGAAATCTAATTTA
>JACMIO010000065.1 GCA_014381105.1 bacterium
ATCGACCCCGCGGTTTGGTACCTCGATGTCGGCTCTTCCCATCCTGGTTCTGCAGCAGGAGCCAAGGGTGGGGCTGCTCGCCCATTAAAGGGGAACGTGAGCTGGGTTTAGACCGTCGTGAGACAGGTCGGTCTCTGCCTGACAGGGGTGTAGTTGTTTGAGGGGAAGTTGCCCATAGTACGAGAGGAACAGGGCAGCGCAGCCTCTGGTTTATCAGTTGTCCGACAGGGCAGGCTGAGCCGCTAAGCTGTTTAGGATAACTCCTGAAAGCATCTAAGGAGGAAACCTTTCCCGAGAAAAGACAGCCTTCTTTACAGAGAAGGGCAGCTATAGAAGATAGCATTGATAGAATGGAGGTGTAAGCATCGAGCTTTTTGCGAGATGTTCAGCCTGCCGTTACTAATAGCCCAACGCACCTGATTACTAAAAACTAGATGATGGATTCAATTCATTCAATACGATAGAATTCACTGTGGTTCAGTTTGTCAGTTCGTCAAAATGTTCTTTTGTATGACAATCTTTTTTGTTTCTTTTTGATATTTTCATAATCGTAATAAATAGGTCTTGTAAAGAATTGTTGTAGTGACATTCAACAGTCTGAACGATTTGTATAAAAAAAAAACTCCCAAGTCAAGAAATTCCTATAACGATTCTGTAAAGATATTTCCCGGAGGTATTAGTCATAATATTAGATTCTTTAGGCCTTATCCATTTTTTGTAAAAAAGGCAAAGGATAAACACCTCTTTGATATTGATGGCAACAGGTATGTTGACTACTGGATGGGGCACTGGGCCCTAATTCTGGGCCATTCTCCTAATGTAGTCGTAAATAAACTTGATTCGCAAATACGTCATGGAACATTGTATGGTACTGTAAATGATACTAGTATCAAGCTAGGAGAAAGTATAAAAAAAGCGATTCCTACTAGCGAACTTTTAAGATTCTGCACAACCGGTTCTGAGGCTACAATGTACGCAATTAGAATCGCCAGAGCTGTAACCAAAAAAAGGATTATTTGTAAAACTATCGGTGGATGGCATGGATTTAATACTGATTTAATGCAGTCTGTGAATTATCCATTTGAAGTTGACGAAGGAGTAGGGATGACTGGAAGGGAAGGTGATTTTGTTGAATCTATTCCATTTAACGATCTAGAAAGATCAATCAAATTATTGGACAGTGTAAAGGATGATTTGGCATGTATCATTCTTGAACCTGTCTTGGGAGGTGGAGGTTGTATTCCTGCAGATATCAACTACCTTAAGGGTCTGGAAGAATATTGTAAAAGAAATAATATTTTGTTTATTTTAGATGAAATTGTTACTGGATTTAGACTCAATTTCGGAAGCGCTTCATCCTCGTATCGCCTAGACCCAGATTTAATTACCCTAGGAAAAATTGTTGGAGGAGGCCTTCCAATAGGAGTAGTATGTGGCAAAAAGGAAATAATGCAAGTAGCTAATCCTGTTGAAAACAAATACAAGGAGAGAATTTGCTACATTGGCGGTGGGACATTTTCATCAAATCCACTAACAATGACCGCCGGATACGCAACCTTAGACTATATCGGAAAAAATCGCAAGACGATCTATAACAAGATTAACAAACTAGGGGACATGGCTAGGAATGGATTAACAAGGCTATTTTCAGATTATGGATTGAGAACACAAGTAACCGGTATTGGTTCTGTTTTTCATACACATTTTCTTTCAAATGGGGTAAATGAAATAAAAAGCGCAAATGATGTAGCGTTGTGTGATAATCAGGCCCTGACTAGATATCATTTCTCATTGATGGCAAAATATGGAATATTTTTCTTACCTCACAAAATGGGCGCTATCTCAGTGGTTCATAGTGAAAGAGATATCCGGAATCTTATGAATGCAACCGAAACAATACTTGAATCCGATATCTTGATGGAGAAAAAAGACTAGTCATTCTTTCCTCGATCCTGCGAATAATCGAGTAGCCAAATAGAAAGTGTACCGAATAATTTATCAGGAATGATAAGTTAATTGATATAGTACCAATAATTTCCATTATAGTTGATTACGTTTGGAAAAAGTAAATCATCTTTCAACTTTTTCAATTAACCCTAACCCTATCCCTAATCTTCCTTTTCAAAATTTCAAATATGATAAGAAAAAAGTATGG
>JACMIO010000066.1 GCA_014381105.1 bacterium
AGTATTAACAGTCATTATAGGACTAGGATTCTTCTTCATAATGAAAATCGCTAGAGAAAGGCTGGGTCACTCCTAAACTTTATTTTTTATCAATACTTATTTTTTGGATAATTTAGAAATTGGTAGCAATTTCAGGATCATTAGAATAATCTAACTCCTTCTTTGATATATTTTACAAAGCTAATGTTTAGAATAAATTTCCAAATGTATCAAATTTTTCCCAGGGATTAATTAAGAATATCAAAATAAAATTTTATATAGCACCTTTAGCAGACATTTGGTAATGGTCTGGCTTAGACGCACTACACACTATCTATTCATAGTTGTAGTTGCTGTAAATAGTACATTATTGACAATCAACGCAGGAGACTACATATTCTATACAGATTGGGCATGGACATCATTTGTTGTATTCTCAATATCCCAATCAACAATGCTTGTAGTGGGAGCAATCTATTACATGCTATTCACCGGTGTACCAGGGACTGCAACATATTATGCAACAATCATGACAATCTATACATGGGTGGCCAAAGGAGCTTGGTTTGCACTAGGATATCCATACGACTTCGTCGTAACTCCAGTCTGGATACCTTCAGCAATGCTGTTAGATTTGACATATTGGGCAACAAGAAGGAATAAACATGCTGCCATTATAATTGGCGGAACATTGGTTGGACTTTCATTGCCAATATTCAACATGATAAATCTACTGCTGGTCAGAGACCCTCTAGAGATGGCATTCAAATATCCTCGTCCAACATTGCCTCCATACATGACACCAATTGAGCCTCAGGTCGGTAAATTCTACAATAGTCCCGTGGCGCTAGGATCCGGGGCGGCAGCTGTACTTAGCGTTCCAATCGCTGCATTGGGCGCAAAACTAAATACTTGGACATACAGATGGATGGCCGCCTGGTCTAAGTGGGATTAAAACCACATCCTCTTTCATTTTTATTTTCTTTTGTTTAGAATTTAGAATTTTAAATCAGCTATCGTTTAGTACTTTTCGTTCTTTATAATCAAAAAAGAATCTAGTAGAATTAATTTTTAATGCAAAGTATAAGTTCTAGCTAGCTTATTTTTATCTTACAAGAATGTCTGCAAAGAACGATTCTGTCGATGATGGTATTACGTGCGACATTTGTGGGATTCCAATCGATGCATGCACGTGTTCTTGTCCTTATTGTGGGGAACGTGATTCATGCGAATGCTGTTTATACGACGCTGCTACCGGTGGCGGATGATTTCAGATTTCATATTTTATATATCTATTATTTGATTAATACTTTGGAGAAGAAAGAAATTCATTGTCTTTTTTGACTGGTGTGAATTCTATATCCTGGTTGATTGGTGGACCACAAGGAAGTGGTGTAGATTCGGCTGCAAATATTTTTGCTAAGACGTGCGCGAAAGAAGGTTTTCATATTTTTGGAAAGAGGGAATTTTATTCTAATATTAAGGGGGAACATAGCTATTTTACAATAAGAATTTCAGACAAGCCCGTTAATTCGCACCTGGAAGAAATCAATGTGCTTGTATCATTTGATGCTGAGACCGTCTTCAGGCATGCAGACAAAGTATCTGCAGGTGGCATGATAATCTATGATTCGTCTCTTGCTGAAACGGTGTTAGAGGAGGTACCTACAATTGATTTTGAAGCTAGTAACAGAATTCGCAAATTGTTACAAGACTCTGGACAGTCTATGAATTTGAACGGAATGCTTGAGTTTGCAAAGTCGAGAGGCTGCATGGTCTATGGGCTACCTTATTTTGAAATGTTAGAAACGATAGCACAAAAAATGAACGATCCTAAACTTAGTAAGATCTCTAGAGTAGTTAATGTTATGGCAATATCCGCATCTATTTCTTTGCTAGGTATCAAAAAAAATATGTTGATTAACTCCATTCAAGAGGTATTTGGATCAAAGCCTAAACTACTTGCTAGTAACATAGAGGCCGCGGAATATGCGTATTCCTACATAGGCACTAAATACGATACTAAGAATATTAAATATAAAATGACCCCCAAAGATGCCCTAAAGGACTATCTATTGCTATCAGGAAGTCAGGCTGCAGCAATTGGGAAAATAGTGGCCGGTTGTAGATTTCAAACTTATTATCCAATTACACCAGCAAGTGACGAAAGTGAATTCTTAGAATCAAATCAGATCATCGATCAGGTCGATGGTAAGAGTGGTTCCATTGTCGTAGTGCAAACAGAGGATGAAATTGCTGCTATAACTATGGCAATTGGCGCATCATTGACAGGGGTTAGAACAGCTACAGCTACATCAGGGCCTGGTTTTTCACTTATGGCTGAGGCACTTGGTTGGGCTGGTATGAACGAAGTTCCATTGGTAGTTACAATGTATCAGCGAGCGGGACCGTCAACCGGTTTGCCCACCCGACATGAGCAAAGTGATCTCTTGTTTGCGATTAACGCTGGGCATGGTGAATTCCCAAAAATAGTATTGGCTTCTGGAGATATTGAAGAATCTTTTTACGATGCTATAAAGGCCTTTAATTTTGCAGAAATCTTTCAACTACCAGTAATTCATTTACTAGACAAGGCAATTAGTAGTAGTATCCAAACATGCAAAAGATTTAGCAATGATCTCAAAATCGAAAGGGGAGAATTCAAGAATACTATTGGCAGGAATCAAAGCGAAGGTGCAGCCGGTCATTTTCAAAGATTCAAACTCGACGATTCGCCTATTTCTACGAGGGTGCCAATTGGAACAGAAAACGCGATATTCTGGAATACTGGTGATGAACACACAGAAGAAGGTCACATATCTGAAGATCCTGAAAATAGGAACAAAATGATGGACAAGAGAATGAAAAAACTCGACCTAGCACTGGAAAAAATAAATCAAGACGATATGGCCATATGTCATGATTTTGATTCAGATGGTAAAAATGTTGTTGTTAGCTGGGGTTCCACAAAAGGTGCAATCTTAGAAGCATTAGAAAAATTATCTGAAGAGGGAAACAAAATGAAATTCGTTCAAATTCGCCTGCTTCATCCATTTCCTACTGAAACTGTGAAAAAATTCCTGAAGGATGCTAAATTGGTTATTGATGTTGAGATGAATTACACGTCGCAATTAGGATCACTTGTACAGCAAAATACTGGTAGGGAAATTGATTATAAAATTGTGAAATATAATGGTAGACCAATGTCCACTACGGAACTTTATATTGCACTTAAGGCTATATTATCTGGTAACAATGAAAGGAGGATTGTATTAGATGGCGGAACTTAAACTAGCTGATTATAAAACAACAGTACATAATGATTGGTGTCCTGGTTGTGGAGATTTTGGAATATTAAACGCAATTCAAATGGCACTAAGTGAAATGCAGATTCCAAGACATAAAGCGGTTATTTTTTCAGGAATCGGTTGTTCTGGCAAAACACCACATTTCATAAATGTATCTGGTATACACACTTTACATGGAAGAGTTTTACCATTTGCCCAAGGTGCAAAAATTGCGAATCCAGATCTTGAGATAATTGCTGTTGGAGGCGATGGTGATGGTCTGGGTATTGGGGCAGGACATTTTGTTGGAGCAGGAAGGAAAAATGTTGACATTCCCTATCTCATTTTTAATAATGCAGTTTATGGTCTCACCAAAGGACAGGCTTCACCTACATTGAGGTTAGGCGAAAAGACAAAATCTCTTGTAACACCCAATACAAGCAATTCTGTAAATCCCATAGCATTAGCATTAGTCTCTGGATTTACCTTTATCGCACGTTCATATTCATATGATGTTAAACATCTGAAAGACACAATAAAAAGGGCAATAACACACAAAGGATTAGCGTTTGTAGATGTTCTACAACCATGTCCAACATATGACGACATCCACACTAGGGAATGGTATCAGGGTATAAACAAACAGGAGACAGGTAAGTCAATGCCTAGAATTTATAAAATTGAGGAAACTGGCTATGATGGTACGATAAAAGACGAATCAGAAATTAATGAGAAGATGACAAAGATTCTAGAATTTTCAAGCGAATGGGGGGATAGGATTCCAATCGGTATCTTTTATCAGAACGAATTAATTCCTTCTTATCATGAAAGAATTGCTGAAAATAACAAGGAATATTTTGCAAAGCCTCCATCTCATCAAGAAATATCGGATAATGAGAATAAACCTATTGCAAAGATTGACAAAATTCTAGATAAACTTCAGATAAAAGATTGATAAAACTAGTTAAATCTTTGGTTCTTTAGGTTAAGTTCATATCTAAAGATGTATACTAGTTCAAAAGGAACCTATTCAAACTTTGTAACACTCTATCCGTATTTTCCATGGATCCAATTTCGTATTGTAATTTTACAGAATTTAATATTAATTGTCTTCTAAATGGGATAATTCCTTATATATCATATATTAAATAAATTATAAAATGGTAACAACATGTACGGCGGGAGACTGTACCGTTGACTGTAGTGGGGGCTGTATCTGCATTGCAAATGCAGATATTCCTCATTACTGTTTTTGCGACTGCACGGATCCATCTACCAAACCGGCAGGAAAAAAGGTTTCATATCAGAATAGAATTAAAATTACACCTCAAGCCAGGTATAATATTTGCTTTCGCAATGTGCCAATAACAACTCTTGCACAATCTTTTGACAAAGTTCTCCCGAATAGAATCCTTGTTCCTGCAAATAAACTAGCTTAGAAAGTCAATCTTAGTTTAAAGAATAAAACATTCAGACAAATCATAATTTCATCAGGATTGATCCTCAAAAGTTAGTTCAGGTTACCAGTTACTAGTCGAGTAGTATTGTTCTTCATGTTTTGAATGATACGTAGAGAAAACCACACAGAGACTAAACACAAGATTTAGTCAGCAATAATTAAACTGGGTTTTGATCAAAAAATTATCGATTCAATTTTTCCTCTAGATTATCAAGACGACTAGCTAATTTGGCAACATCCTTCTCGAGATCGCCAGTTAGTCTTAGTACTAGCGTTTTTGTAGTTAAATCGTGAATCATAGTTGCGACCTCATTTGATTCTTGTAGATTCTTAATCAATGGCTTGTAAGCATTACATAATTGTAATTGCTTTTCAATAATTGTTCGCATACTATCGTTATCACCATGCGTTGAGTCAAATTGGTCTTGCAGTACTTTAAAATCCCTAAGAAATTTCTTTCGAAAA
>JACMIO010000012.1 GCA_014381105.1 bacterium
TGATAATTTCATAAATAATTAAAATCATGATTAATTAATTTTATAATGATATAAAAATAGAATCATTAGAATTTCATATTATATTGTTATATTTTTTATACTTCTCTAAAATATTGGTGAATAATGTTTAGGAAGAACCTCACTATCTTTATGTTAGTTGGAATTTTGACAACAATCACTGTTACATCAACTTACCTAATGAGCGCTTCCGCTTACAAACCGGGTGATTCTGCTGCAAAATATAATTGCTTTATGGCTGATGCCAATGGAACTAATAATTTAACTGCAGAAGGAGATTTAATCCCTTGCGAATTCGATACAGGTGATCATGCATGGATGCTAACTTCGTCAGCATTGGTACTTGTTATGACACCTGCTGGTTTGGCGATATTTTATGCCGGCCTATCAAGACAAAAAAATGCTGTAAATACGCTGCACATGGTGTTTCTTACTACAGGTCTGGTTGCTGTTCAATTTGCTTTATGGGGCTATAGCTTAGCTTTTGGTCCTGATGCGGGTGGCTATGGGTTTATTGGAACATTAGATTGGGCTGGTCTGAATGATGTTGTTCATGATGCTCCTTCACTGGTCTATGCAACAACTATTCCACATGGTACATTCATGGTATTCCAGATGATGTTCGCTATCATTACTCCTGCCTTAATCGTGGCTTCTGTAGCGGAGAGAATGAAATTTAGCGCATTCATAATATTCGTAATACTGTGGTCGACATTTGTTTATGACTTTGCTGCACACTGGACATGGTCAATCTCAGCAACAGACAATTATGGAATGAATGCGGGATATTCGGGCTTTGGATGGACGGGTGCCTTTGGATCTCTCGATTTTGCGGGCGGAACAGTCATTCACATCACTTCAGGATGGGCTGGACTTGTGGTAGCACTCATGCTAGGAAGGAGGATCGGATATGGAAAAATTCCTATGGAACCACACAATATTACACTAGTAGTTTTAGGAGCTGCGTTACTGTGGTTCGGTTGGTTCGGATTCAACGCTGGTTCCGCGGGTGCTGCGGCTACTAATGCTTCAAGCGCATTCGTTGCAACACAGATAGCTACTGGAATGGCCGTAGTTACTTGGTCATTGCTCTCTTGGGCACATACGGGTAGAGCCTCAACTGTTGGAGCTGCATCTGGTGCTGTAGCTGGTCTTGTAGCAATCACACCAGCAGCAGGTTTCGTTTCACCAATGTCGTCTATTGTGATTGGAATAATTGCATCAGTTGCGTGCTATGCGGCTGTAATGTTCAAGAATAGTAGAAAGTGGGACGATGCTTTGGATACCTGGGGTGTTCATGGAATCGGTGGACTTGCCGGTGCCCTATGCACTGGATTATTCGCAGAAAAGAGATTTACATCTTGGGGAGACGATGGACTCGTATTTGGCAATCCAGCTCAGCTATACGAAAATGCTGTGGGTGCATTTGCAGCAATTGCATGGGCAATGGGTATTACTGCAATAATCATCAAAGTAATGGATAAAGTCTGGCCTGGAGGCATAAGAGTTACTCCAAAAGAAGAAGAAATAGGATTAGACTTAACCCAACACGGCGAACGAGCCTACGTAAGCGAATAAGCACTCCTACCTTTTCTCTTTTATTTTCTTTTTTTTATAATAGTTTAGAATACTGAATTCCTTTTTGTAGGCTTATATATTTTTAAATATTAAGAGTAGCATGATTGACAAGTCTACAATAGTGAGATTAAGCGCGGGAAATGAAAAATTTGAAATTTTGGTTAAACCGGATCCTGCCCTTGAATACAAACTTGGTAAAAAAATGGACATTTCAAATATCATGGTTTCAGATGAAATATACTCAGACGCTAGTAAAGGCACTAAAAGTTCAACTGAGAAATTAATGAAGGCATTCAAGACAACCGACCAGTTTGAAATAGCAAAACAAATTATGGCCAAAGGAGATTTGAATCTGAATACAGATCAGCGCAGAAAGATGATTGAAGAAAAGAAAAGACAAATTGTAGAGTATATCAACAAAAATTTTGTTGATCCTAAAACTCACATGCCTCATCCAATATCTAGGATTAGTACTGTCCTTGACGATGCTCGAGTAGCCATAGACCCATTTAAGCGGCTTGATGACCAAATTAAGAATATTATTGAACCCTTGAGAAAACTACTGCCTTTGAAGTCGGAAATATTGGAGTTGACTGTAACTGTACCAGCACAGTTTTCGGGACAATCATTTAGTGTATTCAAAAGTATTGGTGATATCAAATCAGAACAATGGTTATCTGATGGCTCATTACAAGTGGTTCTCAACCTTAACGCTGGGTTGAAAAGCTCATTTCTGGATCGAATTGGTACGGCAACCAAGGGTTCAGCACAGGTCTCCGAAAAATCATAATGACTTTTCTTTTCGCCACACTTAAAATATAAGTCTGTTCTAACTTCCCAAAAAGGGAGAATTATGAATAAAAGATTTTTGAATTCCTGTTTAGGGGGAATACTCTGTGCAGGAAGTTAAACGAAAATACGTTATTCCTGGCGATATTGTGGCTGAAGGTAATATGAGACCACTGGTAAATGTATTTAAGAATGGAAACTCAATTGTGGCAACTAGAATTGGAATCACTGAATCTAACCAGGACGGAGCCAAGGTAATTCCATTATCTGGAATTTATTTCCCTAGAGCAAACGATATTGTCATAGGTAAAATACTTGACCACTCGTCCTTGTCTTGGTCCGTGGATATAAATTCATGCTTTGCTGCTCATTTGCCAGCCCAGGACATATTTGGAAGAGATTTTTCACCCGCACATGACGACATGGGACGTCAATTATCAACTGGTGATGTTATTGTCGCTAGAATTGCTATTTTTGACAGGACAAGAGATCCGATCCTTACTATCCAGGATAAAGACTTGGGAAAAATACCTACCGGAGAATTGATAAAAATATCTCCAACCCGTGTTCCAAGACTTATAGGAAAAAGGGGTTCCATGATTCAAACAATCGAAAAGGCAAGTTCTACAAGGATAACTATAGGTCAGAATGGAATCATTGTTGTATCAGGAAAAGACAAAGAGGGAACTACTCTTGCTATTAATGCAATCCACATGGTAGAAGTAGAGGCACATACTTCAAACCTTACACAGAGGATTAAACAATTATTGAATGTGCCAGAATCTGAAATAGAAAGTGACGCTCAAACTAACGACTCTAACGATACAACAATAAATCAGGATGGAATAAATTCAAATAACAATGATAAAGAAATGGGGATGATTAATTCAAATGGTTCAAAGTAGAAGCCTTATTGATGAAAGTGGAAAACGAACCGACGGTAGGGTCATTGATGAATTAAGAGAAGTAAAAATCAATGTCGGAATTGTAAAGAATGCAGACGGCTCAGCGTTGATAGAATTTGGTAAAAATAGAATTATTGCGGCAGTATACGGTCCACGGGAAGTACACCCAAAACATATGGCATTATCAGATCGAGGTGTGGTAAGATGCAGATATCACATGTCACCGTTTTCAACAGATACTCGCAAGAGTCCAGCTCCTTCTAGAAGGGAGACAGAAATATCTAAGGTAATTCGAGAGGCTCTCGAACCTGCTCTTATACTTGAGGATTATCCACGTGCTGCGATTGATATCTTCATAGAGATCCTTCAAGCTGACGGTGGCTCAAGGTGTGCTGGTATCTCAGCTGCTTCTGTTGCACTTGCAGATGCAGGAATTAACATGCGAGATATGGTTTCAGCATGTGCAGCGGGAAAGGTAGATGATAAGATAGCGGTTGATATTAATGATACCGAAGACAAAGAAGGCGGAGCTGACATGCCTGTAGCATATATGCCAAATCTAAAGAAAATAACACTATTGCAACTTGATGGCGAATTAAATCCAAACGAATTTAATACTTGTTTGGAGGAAGCTGTACGTGGTTGCTTGAAGGTATATGAAATACAACGTTCCTCTTTAATGGAAAAGTACTTTGGCGATGAAAAGGGAATGAAAGAAGAATGAGTCTGTCAAAAAAATCTACAGTTATTGTTGAAAACCTTCGCAAAAAACAGATGCGAGAAGCAATTTCAGCAGGAAAAAGACTAGATGAAAGATCGTTAGATGAAATAAGACCTATTGAAATTGAATTAGACGTTATCAAAAAAGCAAATGGATCTGCTTGGGTAAAGTTAGGTAACACTGAAGTTGTAGCAGGAGTAAAAGTAGAAACAGGTGAACCTTTTGAAGGGTTAGAAAATAGTGGCGCTATGATAATAACTGCTGAAGTTCTCCCGATTGCATCTCCACACATCGAACCAGGGCCTCCTGATGAAGAAACCATTGAGCTTGCCAGGGTCGTTGACAGAGGTGTGAGAGAATCTGAGATGTTGGATTTGAAAAAATTAGTTTTGGTTCCAGGAAAAATTGTATATACTATTTTTGTTGATTGCAGTGTCATTAACGTAGATGGTAACCTTTTAGATGCAACATCCTATGCTGTAGTATCCGCATTGGCAAGCTGTAAATTGCCTGTCTTTGAAATTAAAGATGACAAAGTTGTAGACACGGGAAAAACACAGGAACCTCCTATTACTACTCTACCTGTATCTGTTACAACCGTTAAAATCGGAGATTACTTGATCTCAGATCCAACTACAGAGGAAGAGGCTTGTATGGATGCTCGACTTACAATTACTACAAACTCAAAAGGATCAATTGTAGCTATGCAAAAGGGACTTAAGGGGTCCTTTTCAATGGAAGATGTGAAAAGTATTGCTGATAAAGCTATAACCAAGGGAGAGGGAATTAGAGGGAAACTAAAAGGAATGATCAATATTGGTTAGTAGAGGTAAACACAAGGTAGCCCGACTAAAGGGATTAGGAGTAAAATATGGAGCTACCCTCAGAAAGCGATACGGAACGATTTACAGGCTTTTAAAAAAGAAAAGAAGATGCCCCAAATGTGGTTCGGTGAAATTTGATAGGCAAGCGCTAGGAATTTGGTCCTGTTCAAAATGCAATTACAAAGTTGCTGCTGGCACATATGATGTAAACTTTGAAAGAGCAAAGAGTAAATATTAAAATTAAAATTACTCTAGATAATCTTTCTCCTGAAATTTCATCTAATGTTGGGCATACTATTAGCGCTGCGCTAAAACCTGAAACTAAATTTCTCACATCAGATGAAAAAATAAGCATTGCATCAAACAATGATGCAATTTCCATTGATATCAGTACGAATGATTTACAGTCAATGCGGGCTATAGTTAACACCTACATCAGATTGTTGAGTTTGTCTTATTTGTCTCTAAATTTATAAAACGCTATAGATTTATGATGGTGAAGTCAAGTAATAAGAAATGAGCGAGCAAGAAATTCCACCATGGTTGAGAGAACAGCTAGCTAGACTGCAACAATTGCAACAAAATCTGCAAGCTATCATGATGCAAAAACAACAACTAGAAGCAGAATCTGTAGAAATAGAAAAAGCAACCGAAGAACTCAAAAAATCAGAGCAGGATGAAGCCGTATACAAAAGCGTTGGTCCTCTATTGATAAAGACAAAAAAAGATGACACGTTAAAGGAGTTGGATGAAAAGAAAGATCTTGCTAACACAAGGTTAGTTGTCCTGGGAAAACAGGAAACACGAGTAAAAGAAAATTTGAAGGAAGTAGAGAACAAGATAAATGAGATGATCCGCATGGGACAAAGTCAAGGGCAAGCAGGAAACTTGGGAACAAAACCAAACCCGTAATTATTACTTTTTAATTTGATTGATTGTTCTATCTAATCTAACTTAAATTCCCATCTTGAGTAACATTCAGTTATGTTTGAATCTTTGATCTCACTCAGAGTATCATTATTCTCATAATTTTTAAGTGAGGTATTATCTTCACATTATACTATTTGTGCTATTACATTATTGGCCGTTGTAGGCGTAATTAGTAAACGAGTTACATTCAGGATGCTTGTTCGTATTTATTCCTGTTCCATTGGTGGGATTGGAACTTCCCTGGTTGTTTTTCTCATTTCGATGAATGTTTCAGTCTTCTGTACTCCTTCAATACGACCTACTCGTTCTGAAATCAGTTGATGCATTTCATCCAGAGAGTGGGAATTCATCGTCACCAGTATATCGAATCTACCAGTAACTTCAGAAACTTCTGTAACACCTGGAATCCTGAATAATTCATTCAAGACATTATCTCTCAATTTTGAATCCATGTTTATACCAGTTAATGCTTTTACATTAAACCCAAGTGCTTCGTCGTTCATCAAGATAGTAAATTTTCTAATAATTCCCCTCTTTACTAGTCTCTTTATCCTACTGTATACGACAGATGCATTGATGTTGATTTTTTTTGAGAGTCTTGGGACTGAAATAGATGCATCATTTGAAAGTTCTTCCAGAATTTTAAGATCTAAATCGTCTATTTTATACATAGAAATCACTAATTATATCGTAAATTCTGTGGTTAATAAATGTATTAATTGCAATTTTATTCAATTTTTTTATTAATAATGTAGGATTAAATGATTTTTTTCGACCTGAATAACTCGGCCAGTAATATAGCACCCTTGGCGGACCCCATTTTTTCATTATGTGTAAGGAGAACATATTTTATGCCATTTTCAAATACTGTATCCTTTCGCAACCTTCCAACAACTGTAGTCATTCCATCGTTTATTTCTCTATCAATTCTTGGTTGTGGTCTAGTGGGATCATCGTGAACTATAATATAGTCTGCAGGTGCAGAGGGTAAATCCTTTATTGATACGGATTTCGAAAAGTTTAGCATTGATTCTCTTACCTGATCTGGTAAAGCAGCTTTCTTGAGTTGAGCAAACACTGTTTCAGTGTGTCCATCCATTACAGGTACCCTTGTACAGGTACAGCTTACTTTTATGGAAGCATTATTGATTGAGTTACCATCAAATTTCCCCAAGATTTTTTTTGTTTCAACCTGAACTTTTTCTTCTTCTTTTGGGATATAGGGAATTACGTTATCCATTATATCTAAGGCTATCACTCCTGGAGATCGACCTGCACCAGATAGTGCTTGCATGGACGTCATGAAAACACTTTCCAGACCAATATCATCCATTAAAGGCTTGAGGGTTATGGCCATACCGGTAGTTGTGCAATTAGGCAAAGGAGCAATAAAGCCGTTCCAATTTCTGTTCTTCTTTTGAATATTCAACATTTCACAATGTTCGTCATTAATTCCAGGAATCAGTATTGGGACATCTTCTTCATATCTAAATGCAGCAGCTGTGCTTATCACAGGGACTTGAGCTGCCATTTTTGGTTCAATTATTCTAGCGTCCTCAGATTCAAGTGCGGTAAAGATTAAGTCTACTTTCTTTGGGTCTATTTCATCCACTTTAGATAAGATCATTTCTCTAACATTTTCGGGAATATTTTCCTTATTGTGCCATTTGAGTAGTGAAGTAGCTGGATCTCTAAGTGCATCTACGTATTTTTTTCCAGCTGATCTCTCTGATGACGCAATTTGAACCAGTTCAAACCATGGGTGTTTGCTGAGTCCAATGACAAACTCCTGTCCTACAGCTCCCGTCGCACCTATTACTGCTACTTTTAACATAATGTGCCGTTATTCCGAACGCAACTAATATTCGTTTACAGAAAAAACATAATATTATGCATTCATGTTATATTGGAATTCATATGGAATTTAGATGATTCAATATTCTTGTTCTCATGGCGGGGTTTATAGTGTAGATCCAAGGTTAGTAAGAGTTGATTTTAGCTCTAACGTAAATCCATTGGGAATTTCGGAGAGTGTTTTGAAAATTCTTCGAAAAAATTTACCAAAAATATCCTCAATCTATCCAGATAATGAGCATAAAAATCTAAAAAAAAAAATTATCAACTATTTGGATAGCGGGTTATCATACGATTCGATAAACATAGGCAACGGAGCTACGGAAATAATCTATAACTTTGCCAGAGCATTCGTTCGAAAACAAGTGATCATACCATATCCCACATTCTGCGAGTACGAACTGGCATCCAGAAAAATTGGTGCGAAAATTAAACATGTACCCCTTAAGGATTGGAAACTAGATGTAGACAGTATTTCAGAAAAAACTCGGAATTCTGACGCAATTTTCTTGTGCAATCCAAACAATCCCACTGGACTTTTTTCATACGAATTAGTTGAAAAACTCGTAGATAAAATAGATAGTTCCATAAAGATACTCATTGATGAGAGTTTTATTGAATTTGTCGATGAGACAAAACATCCAAGAACCTTTATTGAAAAGATTAATGAATTTCGAAATGTAGTAGTCTTACGTTCGTTGACAAAATCATTTGGGCTAGCTGGATTACGACTTGGTTATAGCGTATCTCATCCAAGCATGGAGAAAAAAATATCGCATAACAAAATAACGTGGAACATAAATGGATTAGCTCAGTTGGCTGGTATTACTGCTCTAGATAACTTGTCACATCTCAAAAAAGCAAGAAAAATCATAACAGGCGAACGGGAATTGATGTATGCTAGAATAAATCATAATTTGAGCTCATTTTCAGCAATCAAATCGGATGTTAATTTCTACTTGATCCGACTGAGTCATGGTCATTGTAGGCAAATTAGAGATTTACTTTTAAAAAAGAATGGGATTCTTGTTAGAGAATGTAGTGATTTCAAAGGTATGAATGACAAGTACATCCGGGTAGCGGTAAGGACTCATGACGAGAATTTGGAACTATTTGATGCATTGGAGTCACTTGATAAATGAAAGCAAAGCTGCTTATGATACAAGGTACTTCATCGGGGTCAGGAAAGAGTACCTTAGTGATAGCTCTATGTAGGATATTTTCTGATTTGGGTTATAGGGTATCTCCTTTTAAAGCGCAAAATATGACATCAAATTTTCATTTTGTTAAGCAAAAAAAATCACTAAGAAAAATGGCTGGAATACAAGCTGTTCAAGCTACGGCGGCCCGAATAGAACCAGATATTAGAATGAATCCCGTTCTTCTGAGACCCTTGGGAGACAATCTAAGCGAAATCATTCTAGGCGGAATAGGAAATTTGAAGTTGACTGCAGAAGATTACTACAAGAGCTTTGTTCTCCAAAAGGGATTTCCAAAGGTACTTCAAGATTTGGATAGCCTTAGAAAGGAAAACGATTTAATCTTGATAGAAGGTGCAGGGTCTCCCGCGGAAATTAATTTGTCAAATTATGATATCGCAAATATGATTCTCGCAGAAAGAACAAATTCAAAAGTATTGTTGGTGGCAGATATCGAACGGGGAGGTTGTTTTGCAGCCATAGTTGGAACAATAAAATTATTGCCGGCGCGGCAACGGAAGTTTGTAAAAGGTATAATAATTAACAAGTTTTTGGGACAAAAATCAATTCTAAATAATGCTATAGTCCAGGTGGAAGAGATGACGAAAAGAAAAGTCATGGGAGTAATTCCAAAAATACAATTTGATATTCCAAGCGAAGATTCCCTAGACCAAAAAAGAGCAAAGTCTTCATACAGCAAACGATATCTTGATGAACAGATCAACATAGTGGCATCTACTTTTAGGAAGAACACCGACATGCAATATCTATTAAATATTCTAAAAATGAAGTGAATCATGAATTCTGAATTTATTTTGATATCCCTTATTGGTGGCATTGCATTATGTTTTGCGCTTATCGATCCTCCGAATAGGATCCATCCTGTTTCATGGCTTGGAAAATTGGTTTCTTACTCGATCCCAAAACTGAAACGCACCAATCCCAATCAAGAAAAGCTAATGGGAATTTTTTTTACATTGTTTTTAACTATAGGCATTACTGTGGGATCATATTACTTTTCAATTGTCCTCTATAAATTATTTGGTATAGTTGCGCTACTGATATACTCACTAATAGTACTTAAATTTACAATGGCGATCCTTACATTAGAAACACATGTAAATGCGGTAATTCATGCATTGGAAGAAAAAAACTTGATAAGAGCAAGGAAGAGTCTTTCTCTTATAGTTGGAAGGAACACTGATACCCTTGATAGAAATCATATTTTATCTGCAACAATAGAATCCATAGGGGAAAGCATGGTAGATGGAATTGGTTCTATATTGTTTTACTTCACACTATTTGGTCCACCAGGTGCGATTGCTTACAGGATAATAAATACACTTGATTCAATGATTGGCTATACTGACAGCTATCACTATCACATGGGTTGGATGGCAGCAAAGCTAGATACCTTTTCAAACTATATCCCAGCTCGATTATGTGCAATTATGTTAGTTCTTTCTTCAAAGCTAATTGGTGGAGACTGGAAAAATTCCATGTTGATTATGCGTAAGGATCACAACAATACACCTAGTCTCAATGGCGGATATCCAATGTCGGCATTGGCAGGAGCCCTCAAAGTGAAGCTGGAAAAAATAGGTTATTATGAATTAGGAACCAGTATCGAACCTCTCTCTATCGAAAAATGCAAAAGTGCTCTCACCATGGTAAAACTATCGATTATTTTGTTCCTTATTTTAATATCCGTGCCAATAGTATTGTTTTTGTCAGTTCTTGGTTGGTGGAATTTCCTATATGTTTAGTCCAATCCTTTCTTTATTCTCTTTTTTGACAATCATTCCAGCGTCAAAGGAGTCTGTTTTTGATCTAAATATCATTGCAAAGAACATGCATTACTTTCCACTCTGTGGTGGAATAATTGGTCTAATTGTAGGACTAGTTTCGCTATTCTCCTCTACTTTTTTGCCACAATATTTCTCTAGTTTTATAGTATTAGTAACGTTTGTTATTATTACAGGTGTACATCATATTGATGCATTAGCTGATTTTGCTGATGGAATTATGAAAAAGGGTGATAGAGGATCCAAACGAAAAGCGATGTCTGACCCATATGTGGGCTCTGCTGGAACTACTGCACTTGTTATTAATTTTATAGGTCTGTACATCGCACTATTCAACTTTGAATCACCCATCAAGTTATTCTACGCGATAATTGTTGCAGAGATAATATCCAAATATGTTATGGTAATGCAAGCATCTATTGGAACTTCTGCCTGGTCAGGTCTAAGCTCACCATTCACTATTGAGATGAAAAAACGAGCCAAAATAACTATATCAATCATAATAACTGTAGTGTTAATATTCATCATAGAAGGTATAATGGGGTTACTAACATTAGGTATTGTAGCAATCATAGGTCTAATAATTTGCATCATATCTTACAAGAATTTTGGAGGGGTAAGCGGTGATGTCTTTGGCGCTTCCAATGAAATTTCGCGCTTGTCATCGTTACTAATATTATCCATCTTTACTTTGTGAGATGACAAGAGAAATGCATGCATTAATTATGTGCGGTGGTAAGGGAGAAAGAATAAAAGACTTTTGTTCAGACAAAACGATGCTAGAATTTAAGGATAAACCATTGATTGACCACATTATCCTTTCATTGAAAAAATCTGAACAGTTTGATAAAATATTCGCAGCTGCAAGTCATAATAGTAAAGCTACAATAAATTTCTTGAAAAACCATGATTATTTTCGTGGAGGCCTCCTTGAGGTAATAGAGACTACGGGTATTGATTATTCCACTGATCTTGTATCTGCTTTAGAAAAATTGACACCAGCCATAGTATTTGTAATTCCCGCAGATATGCCACTAATCACACCCGATATAATTAGGAAAATAATCTCTAACTGGGATGGAGACAAACCCTCAATCTCGATTGTAATGGATAAGGAATTCATAGTGAAATTGGGTTTGTTACCCACCATATTACTAAAGCTAGGTGACAAAGAATGCTATCATTCTGGAGTAAGCATTTTTGATTCATCCAAAGTACAAGCAGGGAAAATAGTAAAAGAACATTACATAACATTGAATGACGAAAAGCTCGCCTTCAACGTAAATACAAAAAAAGATTACCTTTTGTTAAAGTCTAAACTTAATCGAGCGTTGTAAGAATTTCCCCCAA
>JACMIO010000067.1 GCA_014381105.1 bacterium
ATTGGGTTATGAAGTTTTTTGAGCGAGGCGCATTAGGTCTCAGAAATTATCTGCAATTTGATGACCTTCGTGAAATAGTTATTATTCCATCAAATCAAATCTTTTCTATTCTGTCTACGACAGCGGAGAGTGAGTCTGCAACTACCTTGGATTTGGCATCTACGAAGGGAAGTGAATTAGCAAAACTAGATATTTCAAACGTAGGAAAAGATATAGGAGAAGATGGAATAGTAGACGATATTACGGACGAAGGCAATAACATAGATGCACCCATATTTCAAGAAACATTCAACAAAAATGGTGTGAAAGTTGAGACTATTGAATTGGATGAGGATAATAACTTTGATATCGAAGAAATAATCCCAGGCGAAGAACAGCCTACAAGCGATGTAGTAATGGGTGAAAATCTAAAGGGGATGAACATAGAAGATGCAATATTGACCCAGTCGGATGCGGATGATATCTATTTTAATCTTGAAAATAATCAAGAGGAATTTTTGAATCAAACGGCAGAGGATGATACACCGCAGGATGAATATGATGACAGTTTATATCAAGCTGTGAAATATCAGCAGAGGAAAAACAGTAATCAGGTGTCGGAAGATAGAAATATTATTGAAGTTGTAAAACAAAAGAAAACTATGAAAACGATCAAACAAAGTAATTCAGAACAAAAACGATTAACGAAAAAGCCTTCATCAACAAAGCCGTCCTCAAAAATGACGTCCTCAAAAGTGGCGTCCTCAAAAGTGCCAACTTCAAGAGAGCTATTACTTAGAGATTTGTATATGAAAGAAACTTCTACAAGGAATCAACAGATAAAAAAGCGTAAAACTGCAGCACGTAATGCAAAAACAAGAATAAAAAACCAAAATAGATATATTAAATTACAATCAATGATTAAGTAGAAAATAGTAATTAGGAGAGAGGAATATTAAGCTTTATGAAAAAAATCATGCTAGTATTTGGCACTCGTCCTGAGGCAATAAAAATGTGCCCGCTTGTCAATGAACTGAAAACCCGACCGAATACCAAGGTTGTTGTCTGTGTAACCGGTCAACATCGCCAAATGCTTGATCAAGTGTTGGAAGCATTTCATGTAATACCAAATTATGACCTTTCTGTGATGAAGGATAAGCAAACACTTTTTGATTTAACTACAAATATTCTAAACCAAATAAAACAGGTACTTGAGACTGAAAAACCTGATATAGTGTTAGTCCATGGAGATACCACGACTACATTCGCTACGGCATTGGCTTGTTTCTATTTACAGTTGCCAGTTGGACATGTTGAGGCAGGATTACGGACGTATCAGATTTATTCTCCCTATCCGGAGGAATTTAACCGACAAGCGGTAGGAATCTTAGCGAGTTATCATTTCGCACCAACAGAAGTAGCGAAACATAATTTGATTATGGAAGGGAAAGATTCTGCTACCATATTTGTAACGGGAAATACTGCGATTGATGCATTAAAAACGACGATCAGACAAGATTATGTACATGAGCAGCTTGATTGGGCATCCGATAGCAGATTAATCCTACTGACTGCTCATCGTAGGGAAAATCTTGGAGAGCCATTACGTCAGATGTTTCGTGCAATTAAAAGAATTATTGTGGAAACTCCGGATATTAAAGTGATATATCCAATTCACCTTAATCCGGCAGTGAGAGAAGCTGCTTATCAAGTACTGGGAGATGACCCAAGGATTCGATTAATCGAACCCATGGATGTATTAGATTTTCATAATTTTCTTGCTAGAGCATATCTGATATTAACCGATAGCGGTGGTATTCAAGAGGAGGCACCAAGCCTTGGAGTACCAGTTCTTGTTATGCGAGAAACGACGGAGAGACCCGAAGGAATTGCAGCCGGCACACTGAAGCTGGTAGGAACGGAAGAAGAATATATTTACCAATCGATACTAAATTTATTGAAGAATAAGGAAGAATATGATAGAATGAGCAAGGCTAGTAATCCCTATGGGGATGGTCTTGCCTGTCAAAGAATTGCTGACATACTTTTAGAACAGAGGTAAGTATCATG
>JACMIO010000068.1 GCA_014381105.1 bacterium
AACACCTTTTTCGAACTGTACGTATTTTTTTTGACCTAAAGTATTATCAAGATTTCATCATGAAGTATGTAATGAAATACGCCTTTGGGTACTTGCGAGTAAGTACAGACGAGCAAACAGTACTTAATCAAAAACTAGTGATTGAAAAATGGGCACAAGATAATGATTATAAAATTCTTGATTTCTTCGAAGATTCTGCTATAAGCGGTAAGATTCCTGCAATTGACAGACCTGCATTCAAGGAAATGCTAAGTCTCGTTCGATCTGATCGTGTGGATTCGGTCATTGTCTATGAATTATCCAGAGTTGGAAGAACTTTTTGGGAAACACTTGACGCAATAAAATCAATTGAAAAATATTCTCCGCTTATATCTTGTTCACCTAAAGAGATTTTTCTTCAAACCACGGATCCGAGTGTTAGGAAATTAATGATCGGGATACTCACTTGGGTGGCAGAAAGAGAACGGGAAATGCTGATTCAACGTACTAAAGATGGTATGGCAAGGGCGAAAATGGCTGGAAAAAACATTGGACGTCCAAAAAAGACACTCGATAAGGACGTATTAATCAAAATGTTATCCCAGAACATACCAAGAAACAAGATCGCAAAAAACCTTGGAATTTCAAAAGCTACTCTCTATAATCAAATTAGAATGATTTAGGCAATAAATGCGTGATATCATTTGAGTTTCTTCTGGAGATTTTCCACAATTTGATATTCAGTATCGACTATCTTTGTTAGGTCTTCTTTGCCTATTGCTAATGGCGGAATTATCGTAATGATATTTCCTAGGGTTCTTAGATAAACTCCTTTTTTCAATGATTCTCTTGCGATGTACTGTCCAACTGGCATTTTGTCAATTGTCTTTATGGGTTTATTCTCTTTTCGTAACTCTATTCCACAAAGCAGGCCCTTATTTCTAATATCATAGCAAATTTCTAATTCTGAAAATCTTTTCAAGAGTTTATCAAGTACCACTGAATTCAACCTTATTTTTCTGATAAGATTTAGCCTTTCATAAAGGTCCAGGTTAGTCAAAGCAGCTGTGCATCCAACAGGATGACCAGTGAATGTATGACCATGAAAAAGTTGTCGTTTATCCCAATAATCCCCAAGAAATTGTTCGAAAATCCTGGAAGTAGTTAGTGTTACTGCTAGAGGAAAATAGCCTCCAGTGAGCGCCTTTGCAAAGCAAACAATATCCGGCTCGGATTTTTGGGCTCGGTACTCTATCATATTACCCAGTCTTCCAAAACCAGTGGCTATTTCATCTAGTATTAGAAGAGTGTCATATTTTTTACATAGATCACTGATCTTTTTTTGAAATCCTTCCGGGTATATGTTTACCCCACCTGCGATTTGAGCTCCACTTTCCATGACAAATCCTGATATTTTTGATGATATCCGCTTCAGAATGTTCTCAATTTTGTCGACATATTGTTCGATGTCTTGCGGTCCAAATTTTCCATGTCTTATAGTTGGTGAATCTACTTTTATTGTTTTGAGCAGTATTGATTTGTAGGGAGAAAAATAACCATCAACGTACCCTACTGACATGCAACCTATTGTATCACCATGATAGCCGTTTTTTAAA
>JACMIO010000069.1 GCA_014381105.1 bacterium
TCCGATAAAACCGCAAACAAAAAAAACATCATGCGCGGAAAAGAAGATGCTTACTTATCTTTGCGTTAGTTCCACGTGAAACCAGATTTTGTGGAAATGTGGATTCTTTTGTGGGAAAGTTTTTTGTTCCACGTGAAACTATTTCAAATTAAATATGAGCTTCTATGTTTCCTGAGTATGACGTAATTGTGGTTGGTGCTGGCCACGCTGGATGTGAAGCTGCAGCTGCGGCTGCAAACATGGGATCAAAAGTGTTAATGGTTACGATGAACATGAATACCATTGCTCAAATGTCTTGTAATCCGGCAATGGGAGGGGTGGCGAAGGGTCAAATAGTAAGAGAGATTGATGCACTAGGCGGGCAATCTGGTATAATATCAGACAAGTCCATGCTTCAGTTTAGGATGCTCAATAGATCAAAAGGTCCTGCTATGTGGAGTCCAAGAAGCCAGAATGATAGAATGCGCTTCTCAGAGGAATGGCGAAATACATTAGAGAAAACTAAAAACATTGATTTCTGGCAAGAGATGGTAAAAGAAATCCTTGTTAAGGATGGAATAGTTGTAGGGGTTAAGACAAATCTAGGATTAGAGATAAGATCAAAGGCTGTTGTGCTAACCAATGGTACTTTTCTGAATGGAAAGATCCATATCGGAGAAAAGAGTTTTGGTGGAGGCAGAACTGCAGAAAAAGAGGCAACTGGATTAACAGAGCAACTAGTTGAGCTTGGGTTTGAGTCCGGAAGAATGAAAACAGGTACACCGCCAAGAGTAGACGGAAGAAGTTTGGATTATTCTAAAATGGAGGAGCAATACGGAGATGAAAACCCTTCTAAGTTTTCATTCACAGATACCAAACAACTTACCCGACAACTTAGCTGTTGGATTACCTATACTAACGAAGACGTTCATGGAGAACTTAAGAAGGGCTTTGAAAAGTCTCCCATGTTCCAGGGAAGGATAAAGGGAATCGGTCCTAGATACTGCCCCTCAATTGAAGACAAGATAAATCGATTTGCTGAGAGAAACAGACATCAAATCTTTGTAGAGCCTGAGGGTTGGAATACTGTTGAAATATATGTCAACGGTTTCTCGACCTCGTTACCTGAAGACATTCAGCAACAAGCTCTGACAAAAATTCCAGGATTTGAGAAAGCAAAAATGTTTAGGCCTGGATACGCCATCGAGTATGACTTCTTTCCGCCAACTCAACTGAATAGTACTTTAGAAACTCAGCGAATTGAAAATTTATACTTTGCAGGTCAAATAAACGGTACAACCGGATACGAAGAGGCTGCGTGTCAAGGGCTAATGGCTGGAATAAATGCCCATAACAAAGTCCACTATAAAGAGCCTTTTATACTTAAAAGATCTGAAGCATACATTGGAGTATTGATAGATGACCTTATTAATAAAGGGACACAGGAACCATATCGCATGTTTACATCAAGAGCTGAGTATAGAATTCTTCTCAGACAAGATAATGCTGATATTCGCCTAACTGAACTTGGGCACAAAATAGGATTGGCTAGTCAGGATAGACTGGAAACACTTGAAAAGAAAAAGGTAAATATAAAATCCTTGGTGCGTTTGTTATCAAAATATAAGGTAGAACCGGAAATTGTGAATCCAGGTCTTGAAGAGTTGAGTACATCTTCCATCAGAGAAAAAGTCAATACACTCCATCTTTTGAGAAGACCAGAAATAGGTATCAATGAATTAAAAAAGATTGATCGTCAACTTAGCTCTATGTTGTCAAGTTACAGTCAAGAAGAACTGGATCAGGCAGAGATTGATGTTAAGTACGAGAGCTACATTGATCGTGAACAAAAATTAGTAGAGAAGATGGTAACACTAGAAAATTACAAAATTCGTACAGACTTTAACTATGACGGAATCAAGACACTGTCCATTGAAGCCCGGGAAAAACTCAAAAAAGTGAAACCCGAAACACTTGGGCAAGCATCAAGAATAAGTGGAGTTTCTCCTGCGGACCTCTCAGTACTAACTATTTATATGGGCAAATGATATCTTTAGACTCTTGTCCCGTTTGTCAAGGAACGCAATTTATACCTTTTACTTCTTGTATTGATCACACTGTTTCATATGAAACATTTAATATAATAACCTGCTGTCACTGCGGTTTTACGCTAACATCGCCAAGGCCAACGGATAGTAAACTCGGAGATTACTACGTTTCTGATAACTACATCTCACACTCCAACAAGGCAACAACTTTATTAGATAGAATCTATCTCATAGCAAGAAAATTTACACTTCAGTGGAAAGTCAATCTGCTATTGAAATATTCTTATCAAAATGAAATTAACGTATTAGATTATGGATGCGGAACAGGTGAATTTTTAAAATCATGTACGGACGCTGGTTTTAAAATTTCTGGTGTTGAGCCCTCGGAAAATGCAAGAGCAAAATCTTCTGAAACAAATCAAATTAAAATACACGAATCATTACAAGATATTGATAATCAGTTTTTTAA
>JACMIO010000070.1 GCA_014381105.1 bacterium
AATTCTTTTCTAGTGGAACCGTAGTTGCATTGCATCCCTCTAGAAATAAAGTAAGAACAAAAAATTCTGGAGTCTTGGTAGGTTTTATGGTAAGTAATCTGGAGTAAGTAGCCCAAAAGCTGAAAGACAAGAAAGTGGAGTTTTTCAAGGAGCCAAAAGAGGAGTCCTTTGGCAAACATGCTATTATCGTAGACCCGGATGGTCATTTGATTTCAATCGCAGAAATGAGCTCCAAGAGCTCTGAAGGGTTTGATTTGATAGGTTTGATTGGGGCAGAATAACCCTTTAACAATCAATATTCAAATTTTCTTTCCAAGATATTTCCATGTATTAGAAAATTATTGAAAAGATTCTCTTCAGTTTTGGACGCAAATACCACATAGACATTATCATTCTTGTATAGAATTATCAATAATTGAACTTTGTCTGTCTGATCATCAAATGTAATAGTTCCGGTCCCCTTTAATTTTAGTATCTGATTTGATGCCTGGTATGTTATATTATTTCCTGTGGAAGCAACGAGTCTAATATCATATATTTTGGTGATATTATTCAACGTATTATTCAAGAGTATTTGGCCTGTGAAATTTGAAAATTCATCTCCTCTAATAGATAGATTCCATTCTCCTCCTAATTTATAATAGTTCTTTAATCCAAGATCTTTACCATTTTGGGTATCTGAAATCGATGAATTTTCTAAAATGTTTATTATCATTCTTGTGAGTGTGTCAACAGGATTACTCAGGGAAATAAGATCATCTATAGTTGAGATTGTATTGTTATTTGTAACAACAACCGATGTATTTGGCTTTCCGTTTGACATATTTGCCAGTCCAAGCGAATTTGAAGTATTTCCGAGTTCTGCCAAACTAGTTGCATTATTAAATACGCCTTTATATGTTAGGTCAGAATTTTGAGGAAAAAAGTTGACAGTTACTGATTCATACCGATAAAGAAAAAAGGCCACAGAAATTATCGAGATAGCGACAATTGTCAATAGGAAGAGGCTCTTGAAACTAGTCTTATTGGCAAATATCATGACTATTTAATTAATACTGGTTTAGTAACGAACAATTTTGGCTATTTGAATTGTGGTATGGTTACAGCTCCTTCTGACGCAGATCTTGCAAGAAGCATATATTTTGCCAAGACTCCATCCTTATATTTTGACTTTACAGGCTTCCACGATTTTCTTCGCTTATTCAGCTCAATTCGACTAATATTCAAATCAATTTTCCCTTTGTCAAGGTTAATACTGATCTTGTCGCCTTTTTTTACTAGTGCTATTGGTCCGCCGACCATTGCTTCAGGAGAAACATGACCGATCATGAATCCTCTTGTTGCACCAGAAAATCTTCCATCTGTAATCATTGCAACATCGGTCCCAAGACCTTGTCCAACCAGTGCAGCTGTTACTGCCAACATTTCTCTCATCCCAGGACCCCCTTTGGGACCTTCATATCTGATAATGATAACATCTCCTTTCCGTATTTTCTGTTTTGATATTGCGTCAAAGGAATCCTCTTCTGAATCAAAGACTTTTGCAATTCCTTCAAATTTTGTCCTCTGCAAACCTGCTATTTTTATCACGGCACCTTCCGGCGCCAGACTACCATATAGGATCTTGAGGGTACCCTCATGATGTAGCGGTTTTTCACACGAATATACTACGGGTTCAGAATTGTTTGTCGTTATTCCTTCGAGATTTTGTTTCATTGTTTTTCCTGTGACAGTCATTGTATCGCCATGCAATAGTCCCTTTTTAAGTAAACTTTTCAATATGACGGGAACTCCTCCCACCTTGTCCAGATCAACCATTACATACATTCCACCAGGTCTTGTATCTGCCAGGTGAGGAGTTGCCTTTCTGATTCTTTCAAAATCCTTTAAATCAAGATGTACTCCGATCTCCTTAGATATTGCAAGCAGATGTAGTACCGCATTAGTTGAACCGCCTATGGCGTTGGCAATTGCTATCGCGTTTTCAAATGCTTCAAAAGTTAGAATATCTTTAGGTCGTAGGTTGCTTTCCAATAGGCTAAAAATTTGCTTTCCAGTGTCATAGCATATTTGGTTTCTTTTTTCGCTCAATGCAGGAGGAGATGCGCTTCCTGGCAATGCAATTCCAATAGCTTCACTAATGCAAGCCATTGTATTTGCCGTATACATGCCTCCACATGATCCAGCAGAAGGACATGCAACATTTTCCAATTCCTTTAGATCTTCAATCTTTATCTTTCCTGCTTCAAATGAGCCGACAGCCTCATAGACATCTTGGATAGTTACTTGTTTTCCATTCCAATTTCCTGGCAGTATTGTTCCACCATATACAAAAATAGAAGGAACATTGAGCCTTGCCATTGCCATGATGGTTCCTGGGAGACTCTTATCACATCCAGATATCCCAACTAGAGCGTCATATCTGTGTGCTCGCATCATTATTTCAATTGAATCAGCAATAACTTCACGACTTACCAGGGATGCCTTCATACCTTCGTGCCCCATTGCAATACCATCTGAAACAGAAACGGCGGTAAACTCTCTAGGAGTGCAACCAGAATCCCTTACACCAGACTTTGAGTGCTGCGCCAAATCACCTAAATGGATGTTGCAAGGTGTTGCCTCGTTGCAGGTAGATGAAACACCTACAATAGGCTTTGATAAATCATCATCACTTAGACCCATCGCCTTATACATGGCTCTGTGTGGAGCTCTAGCTGGACCACTAACTACAGTTCTACTAATAAGTTCCATCACTGAAATTAAGATTAAAGCGTATTTTAAGATAACATTGATACTAAATTAAGTATCATAACGTAGATCAAATTATTCTATGAGTGCAAAAATCTTTACGTTGTCTATACCTTCTATTTTAAACAAAGTTTCACACATTCCACATTCTGCATTGTTATTAGCAATATCTACCGCTGGGATATCTTCATTTTTATAATCACATTTAGGACAGGTGAATGTGAAATTCAAGTTGAACTCGTTAATCTCGATCGTTTCAGCCATTTATAGTTAGAAAAAAATTTGACCTATTTAAAAGTCACGTAAACAAGATAACGACAAAAACATAAATCAGTAAAAGACATGGATTTAACTATTGAAGTCAGAGACAAGATGCATATTCTGCTCCATAATCAATGATGAATTGAGCGCAGTCAAAATATTTGAAAATTCTGCTTTCATAGCCCTTATGGACAAATATCCTATAAACAAAGGTCATACCCTAGTGCTCCCAAAGAATCATCATGAGAGTATTTTTACTATGAATGATGATGAAGTAGGAAAACTATTTTCGACAGTTTCATTCTTGGCAAAAGGGATAGTGAAAGCACTTGATGCAAAGGGCTTAAATATTGGACAAAATAACGGCAGGGCAGCCAATCAAATAGTCCCTCACGTCCATGTGCACATTATTCCCAGATACAGCTATGACTCCCAAAATGGAAGATGGCCCTCAAGAAATTTGATTTCAGATGAAGAATTACAAAAAATAGCTGAAAAGATAAGAACATTTTTGACAGTTGAAGGAATTAGGGCTAACTAGTCGTACAATTAAGGTATCAATGTGAGGGTTTGAAACGTAGAATAGCCCCAATATTTCCTAGACTTCCCAGTTGTGCGCCCTCCTCTGTTTTTGATGATATAACTTCCATCTTGGTTCCAATGTTAGCTGATAATTCTTCAAGCAGATCAACAATATCTTGTTCTGTAATTTCCCTATCTTGGCTCCCGCATTTGGAACAAGATTTTGATACTTCCTCTTGTTTTGTAGTTATTAGATTGACTCTATCGACATATTTTTCCTCAGTATTTCCGCATTTATTGCACTTGATTTCTAAATGCACATATGGGATCTCATCCGTTACTATCAAAGTATCCACAATTCCGCTTTTTAGCATCTTTAAAACGTCATGGATGCCATACACTGCCAAACCTTCATCAGAATACACTTGACTCATGAACTTCTTTACCAACTTCTTCTCTTCAAGTAACCTGTAATCCGAAATTATTCCTTGTTCGTTAACCTTATCCAATATTTCTCTGACTCCCTCACTTCCCGAGTAAGAGCTGTCTAGTGTGGCAAGCACGTTATTTTGGAGTCGATAATCAAGGTATTCTTCTTTCAAAAAGTTCTCCTTGGTTGGACCCGGCCCTCCAACAATTAACCCAGCTATTTTGTTTTCATCAATAAAGATCTTTTGTGCGTGGTCTGCAATTCTATGAAAATACTCATTTATCTCATTTTCCCTCAGTCTTTCAAATCTTCTTGCTGATTGGCCTCCTTGTCGATGTTTTCCAGCTACTCCTGATGTTAATGTGTCAATAACTTCCCATCTATCGCCCGTAAGTATGCCTAATCCTGCTTCCTGACTATCAATAGCCAGGAGTCCTATTACTTTTTCATCCCTAAGCATATCTTTGATATGATCTGTCCAAAAATGATCATCACATCTGTACAGATTAATCTGGATTGGTTTAGGTGGCAAAACTGAATAAAGCTCTATTTTTTCATTCCCTATTCCCTTATTGTTGGGAATGGCTCCGCAGAAAATAGCAAGACCGTTTTCTGGGGTTTCCTTGTGTAATTTTAGATGCTCGACTGTTTTACTCAGTGCATCTTGAACATGAGTCCTTGTTAAATCTGATTTGATATTGGACGCTGTACCTGATTCATTTCTAAGCTGGCCTACAACCTCAAAAATTGGTCTTCGTGCAGGCACATACACGGTAACCAATTCTGTCCCATGACCAGTAATGTTTGACAGTTGGTTTAACATCTTGGTTAGTTTGTATCTCTTCACAGAATCCCACTTTTTCTTGTGGGTGTCTTGACTCATTTCTAATAGTATGTCATTTCCAGGTCAATATAATATAATGTTAAGCCACAGTCTCCGCCTTGCCATCTTTTTTGATGACGTACTATTACTATAAAAATATGAAAACGGAATAAATAATCTGTAAATGCTTCCCAGGATTGATTATATTAAGCAAGGAAGGATAAGATTGGGATTAACCCAACGTGAATTGGCAACTCTATCCGGAATCAGCACATCAATGGTAAATCAAATTGAATCAGGACGGTGTAAACCCAGTTATGATACAGCCAAGAGAATATTTGAGGTACTCAGTTCTCAAGAAGGAAAAACCTCATTAAAAGCTGGGGATATTTGTAGTCATGAAGTTATCTCAGTACAAAAAGACGAAAAGTTAGAAGTAGCTATAGAGAAAATGATGAAGAATTCTATAAGTCAGATCCCTGTTATTGATGCATCAAAAATTGTAGGACTTGTAAGTGAAGATATCCTTGCTAGAAAGGTGCTTGAGAGTGATGACAAGAAAATTATCCATCAGATACCTATTTTACAGATCATGGAACCACCGCCGCCAATTGTAGACATAGCCACCCCTGCAAAAGCCCTTATTCCTCTTGTACGATTTGCGAAATGCGTTCTTGTGAGTAAAAAGGGTGAAGTTACAGGCATCATTACTATCAGTGATACCCTAAAAATGGCGGAATAAAATCAGACTCATTCTCTCAAGTTTTCCAAGCCGACGCAGCAATCTGCATTCTTTAAACAATTTTCACAGATATTTATCGAATTTCCGTTTGGAAGGGAAACTTCGCACAATGCGCATTTTCGCTCAGCACCATTTGACATATGCATATCATATCGTATCATGTGATATATATTTTCGGACATTGTAGTGGCAAGAAAACATGAAAATTTATGCCTAATTGCATACCTAACTGGTTTTGTTTAGATTTTCAGATTAAATTTTCGTTTCTTCTTTACGTCATCTATTATCCACTTTGTAACCAATATCAATCCGAATATTGGAAAGCTACCGATGAATAGATACGGGAAAATGGCAAGAAACATTGACGGTTCAAATAGTTCCATACTCATCATACAATCTATACAAGCATAATATAATTCTGTAGTCCCATAATTCTTCGTAATTCACATTAGAGCCGTGCTAGATAGTTATCTGCCGTCGCTCTTTTCCCAACAACCATAAAAATTGAATGCCAGTTATCTAGAAGTGTATTGGTCCGAATCAATTATCAAAGAAAAATTCTTGATTTTTGATGATTGAAGTTTATCATCCATAACAACTGTAAAACTTGATATAGAATGCGAAGTCATATTGCTAGGTTCGGCAATTGCACTTGATAGTCCAATCATCCTACCATTGTAGTCGAAAAAAGATGCTATTGCAAGCACATTTGTAGCTGTATCGTTACCCATATTGGAAATTCTTCCGCTGACATAATAATATCCAAATATGTCTGGTCTAGATTTCAGAGATGTTATTACCAAATTATCTGGCTTATTGCTGCCAATCTCACTAGTAAAATTGAGAGTATAATTAAAAAAATGGTTAGTTTGATTCTTATCCAGAAATACTATCTCAAATGGAGATACCTCTCCGATATTCAATGACCTTAGTGATATTATTCCACTCGCGTTACCTATATTATGTCCACTCTTGTCGTAAAAATTAGCATGAGCTGTGACTGTTTTCTGTGTTTCATTTGAGATATTCCTTATTTGACCAAATAAATGAACAAAACCACTTTGGTCAATAACCTTGTTGTGTTCCAGAACACTAAAGTTTTCTAAAGAGTAACCTATACCGTTTATCATTAGGAAAACTGTCGCAACAAATAGTAACATGCCCTTATGGATTGAAAGAATTGAAAAATTGCATAAAGAGTCTCTAAAATAATTCAAATTAAAACATCCTGTTAATACAGGCATAGTGAGGAGATATAACTGTGTTCCAAAGCAAATACCCTTCATACATTAGCGATTTTTCAAAAGAAATGCTGCATATACCTGCTCATATTGAAACGCAAGTGAAAATTCCTCATTGGATAGATCATTTTCAGTTCTATTTCCAGTAGTGAGATAGTTCTTAAAGTGTTCATAGCTGGCGGCTTCTGAACTAATTGATTTAATAAAGGATTCT
>JACMIO010000071.1 GCA_014381105.1 bacterium
ACTTGTAGGAGCATCCATGCTTGGTCTCGGAAGGGCGGTGGGAGAAACGATACTAGTTACAATGATAATTGGTAACGTGATAGGTCCAAGTGCTATTCCAACTACATTTTTCTCACAAGGTCAAACCCTTTCAAGCTTGATTGCCAATGAATTTAATGAAGCCTCATCAGAATTGCATTTGTCAGCCTTGATTGCTCTGGGAGCCATACTCTTGATCCTCACAATGGGAATTAACATCATCGCCCGTCTTCTCGTAAGAAAGAAAATTAAGACTGCATCAGGTGCCAAATCGCAATGACAGTAGATTCAAATTCAAATTCAACATCAGGTAGAAAATACAGTGATATATTGGAGAAAACCGTAGACAGGAATTATAAAAAACGGATAATTATCAACAGACTCGTTACTATTTTTACGATTGTTTGTGTTATTGCCGCCATAGTTCCTCTTGGTAGTATCTTGTTAGAAGTCATCAAGAACGGAGCAAAAGCCATTAGTTTCGAATTTATAACACAACCTCAAGGTTCTATCGGCTCAGGTAATGGTGGGATAGGACCTGCCATACAGGGAACTATCATAGTGGTAGGACTTGCCTCCCTTATTGCTGCTCCGGTAGGGGTACTAGCAGGGATTTATCTTTCAGAATATGCTAGGCGGGGTATATTTGCCGATCTGGTGAGATTCTTTAATGATGTGCTGACGGGTCTTCCATCGATAGTTATTGGTATAGTTGGATATATCGTAATTGTATTATCCATAGGATCGTTTTCAGTACTGGCTGGCGCTATATCACTTTCAATAATTATGATCCCGATAGTAGTACGAGTGACAGAAGAAACATTGAAGGTGGTTCCTTATTCTTTCCGCGAAGCAGGCCACTCCTTGGGAATTTCAAAGGCAAAAATTACTCTATTTATTGTACTTCCTAGTGCTAAGAATGGAATTCTTACAGGTATTGTGATTGCTATCTCAAGGATTGCAGGTGAAACCGCACCGTTGATTATGACGATACTTGGCACAAGCCTCTTTTTTACTGGAATTACAGGTCCTGTAGATGCTTTACCATTGAGAATATGGAGATTAGCTAGCCAACCATACGAATCTGCACATGCCTTTGGATGGGGATCGGCCCTGATCTTGATATTGATGATCCTTGCTTTGAGCGTGGGATTGAGATTTTTGGCTCAAAAAAGGGGATTTAAGTAGATATCTGAGCAATGTCTCTATATTTACTATATAGATAATGTATAATTATCGATATTGTGAATTAATAACGTCAGTTGGCCATAGAGGAACCCATCGAAGAAAATGAGGTAGAAAAAAGAATAGTTCAGGACTCTACCGAAAAATACAAGGTAAGGATTGAAAACGTTAACGGATGGTATGGTTCTAAGAAAGCAATAAAGGACGTAAACCTAAATGTAAAGGAAAAAAGTGTAACTGCGTTTATCGGGCCATCAGGTTGTGGCAAAACCACACTTCTCAGGTGCCTTAATAGAATGCATGAAATGACTCCTGGAGCACATGCAGATGGTAGGGTCGTGGTGGATGGAATTGACATTTATGATAAATCAATTGATCCGGTTGTTATCAGAAGACGAATCGGAATGGTTTTTCAGAAACCAAATCCGTTTCCTACAATGAGTATCTTTGATAATGTTGCAGCAGGTCTTCGGCTCAATGGTCTAAAAAATAAAACCATAGTAAGAGAGATAGTCGAAGAGAGCTTAAGAAACGCTGCATTATGGGATGAAGTAAAAAATGAGCTTGATAAACCAGGGATGAGTCTATCAGGAGGACAACAACAGAGACTTTGTATAGCAAGAGCCCTTGCAATGCAACCTGAAGTATTACTAATGGATGAGCCAACATCCTCACTAGATCCTATTGGTTCTTCAAAAATAGAAGAGCTACTCAGAACTCTAAAAGACAGTGTTACAATAATAATCGTTACTCACAACATGCAACAGGCAGCCAGGGTATCAGACTTTACAGCATTTATGTATCTCGGCGATTTGATAGAATATGGATTAACAAACCAGATCTTTATGAAGCCAGAAAAGGAACTTACAGAGCGATATATTTCTGGCAAATTTGGTTAGCCCCTCTTACTAGAAATTGACACGACTTTTAGACATCGGTTTACAGAGAATTACTAACCTCATCATGGACATGGGTCATCTGTCTGTAGATCTTGTGAATTCGGCCCTAGAGTCCTACGAAAAAGGAACAATGCTTCGTTCGCAAATTTTTGAAGGTTCGGAAAAACTTAGATTTTTACAGATTGAAGTCACCGATTTTGCTACCGAACTGATAGCCAGGTACCAGCCAGTGGCGAAAGACCTCAGATCCATTCAGTCATTTATGGATGCGTCATATGGATTTTCTAGGTTTGGTAGATATGCCTACGATATTGCAGAAGTCCTAGATACAATAGGCCCTCTACCCGATTGTGACAAATCCCAGGTTACCAATATGGCAAAGACGGTCAAAGAGATGATACAATTGAGTGTAACATCGTTAGAAAAGCTCGACAAGAACGCCTCTCAGAAATTATATATGATGGACGACAGCGTGGATTCAATCTTTAGAAACTATCTAAAAAAGGCTATCACTCAAACAAAGAAAAGAAACTATGAACCAAGGTGTTACATATCGGCGTTACTTATTCTTCGCTACCTTGAGAGAATATCTGATCATGCCTGTTACATAGGAGACTGTGTGACCTACGTTGTCACAGGGGATCCCAGTCCAAGACGCTAGAGAGATCTATATAGAATATATATATATCTATATGATGTCTACTGATCACTACACATAAAACCCATATTCTACTGATATCTAAGTATCTATATTGCAAACGGCTGAAAATAATGAGGTAAGAAAGATTCAGTATACCGGAAGGTCTACCTACGTATTGTCCCTTCCAAAAAAATGGGTAAATGAACTAAAGCTCAAGGCAGGTGATCCGGTTACGATAATGAGAGAGGCCAATAATTCCCTTTCCATAGTACCCAATGTAGTAAGAGGACCTAGTATTTTTGAGGCTACCTCTTTTGTTACTAGCGATAAGAGCGGCCCAACGTTGAAGCGAACAGTAGTATCCATGTATCTAAGAGGTTTTAACATTATGCATCTAAGATCAAAAACAGGAACAATTCATCCATCGCAGCGTGATGCAATCAGAGAAGTTGTTCGCAGAAATCTTATTGGAACCGAAATCATTGCAGATTCCTCAGATACGGTGACAATTCAGGTATTGTTGAGTCTTCCTGAATTATCAATAAACACTGCTGTGAGGAGAATGTTTCTAATTGGATCATCGATGCACAAAGATGCAATTTCTACGCTGTCAGGTGATACTCAGGAACTATACAAGACGGTAATCAAATCAGATGACGAAGTAGACAGGTTCAGTCTCTATGTCCTGCGGAATCTTGTTATTGCTTCTCAAAATGAAAGCACTTTAAAAGCAATAGGGTTGAAAAGCCCCGCTGATTGTCTCAGCTACAGTGCAGCAGTCAGGAGTCTTGAGAGAATCGCAGACCATGCTTCTGAAATTGCCCTCAAGAGTTCTCAAATAGGTTCCATTCCGGAGGATTTACGCAAGAGGATTATAAAAATGAGTGATTTATCGCTGCATTTGCTAAATGATGCAATAGAAGCGTTCCTTAGAAAAGACTATTACTTGGCAGATAGCATAGTTGACAAATCTGAAAATATCAGAGCAATAGAAGATGAAATCATAGCCTTAATTGACAAGGAGAAGAATCCGAAGAATTACAACATTATCTATGTGAAATTAATTCTTGAACACATAAGAAGAACTGCAGAGTATTCGTTTGATATTGCCGAAGCTGCAATGAATCAGATTGTAGGCGAAGTTATTGAAGTAAGATAGAAACTCTAATTTTTGTATAAGCTCAAATCAAACAAGACAAAAAGAAGACTAAATAAATAATCATTGACATTTGAGACAATTTATTAATTTTTTACAAAGAATTACTCAAATATAAAAATAACTTCATATAATTGGCCTATATAGCGTCAGAACCTAGTTTTCAAAATCCAGAAGAGTCCTCAGTATATATAAGGTAGAGACATGTAATTATGCCAAGGAAGCTATGGCGGAAGTACTCAGAGTTGAAACCCATTGTCATAATGTTTTTTCAAATCACAACAATTATCTTTCAAGGTTACCATTCGATTGCGGGGTCACGTTAGAAGAACAATTAGAAAATGCACTCCTACAGAATATCGATGTCATGTTTGTAACAAACCACAATACTCTTGATGGATATTCCCAAATTCTAGAATACCAGCAGAATCACGAAAAGTTTCGAAACATAGAGATCTATCCTGCTGAAGAGATTACAATTAACAACAAGGGTCATGTTTTGGCTTATGGTATAGAAAAAGAAATAAGTCCGGGTATGACTTTGGACGAAACTCTTGATGAGATAAGAAAACAAAATGGGATATCATGTGCCGCCCACCCTTTTGCGGTTTCAAATGGTATAAGAGAAGAAGCAAAAAAATGCAATATAATTGAATCCTTTAACAGCAATAACGTGGACATATTTTCAAATCTAATTGCGGAAAAGTTTACCAAGCAAAATAATTTGAAGTCAATAGTTGGTAGCGATTCTCATGTCAAATCGACTATGGGAAGGAGCATCAATACTGTAGAATCAGAAAAAAACACAGATTCGATTCTAGAGAATCTGAGAAAAGGTATGTTCAAAATTGGAAAATTAGACTACGCAAGCAAGGCAGAAATGCATGAACATGCTCATTATATAATCTCTTCATCTCGTCAAACTATACTGAATTCGATAAGCCAGACAAACCCAAAATTCCATTCTCTAGTCAGATGGGCTATTGATTCTTTTATTTCAAATCCAAACTCACGATTATGGAATACGATGAGTGCGCTTGGTATGTATTTGTCAAAACGTGTTTCAAAAAAAGTGAACATGTATGGATACAATCCTCACATTCTTGAAGAAAGATCATGGTCCAATCTAATCTCGTTAAGCCTAAGTCCCTAATCAAGAAAGTTTAACTATCGTTTCTATTTATTGGTTTCACATTTCTACTTGTGCTAGTAATATCTGACGCTTAAATTACAACATGTTAGAAAATTTAGAAACCTATTTCTCCAACAACTTACTAGTAAAGTAAATTAATAATACCAATCATTAACTACTGTCTTGAGATATACGCACAGGATCTGCTTTTCATGTTTGTTTATTGTCATGTCTTTTCTCATTCTTATTAGTCAATCATTTGTATCGGTTCACGCAAATAGCTCGATTAGGTCAGACTTGAATTTGAAAGTAATGAACCTAGATGACACTATTTATTCGGAAAAATTTGTGATCCTTGCTTCAATGGATGTTAATGAAAATCAAAGTAGTGATATAGAACTAGTAGGAATTGTAACAAAAGTAGTGGATGGTGATACATTGGACATCAATGGAATTAGGATTAGATTAGCTCTGGTTGACACGCCCGAGATAAATCAACCAGGATATGACCGGGCAAGGGAATTTGTCGAATCACTTTGTCTTGGAAAGAAAGGAGAGTTGGATGTAGATAGCGGTCAAAGAAGAGGGGATAGACATGGAAGAGAAGTTGGTGTTGTCTACTGTGATGGGATCAATATGAATGATAAACTCATGTCAAACAATTTGGCAAGGATTCTTGTCCAGTTTTGTGATATCACAGAATTTGCTAATGAAAATTGGACGATAACCCAATGTCAAGGTAGCAGACGATGAAAGCGTCATTATGTGATCTGGATTATCAGAGATTCTCTTCTCATGTAGGAAATTTCGGTCTTCATGTTGGATTCTAGCAAAACTTTTAGTCATTTGGAAGCAATAGGTCTTTAGAATCTGAATTATTATGAGTGACAGGCTTTAGAGTCAAAGCCTTGTCAGTCCATACAAGGGCCTCTTCATATTTACCTAGCTCACCTAGCGCGTCAGCCTTATTGTACATTGCATCTACAAAGTCAGGGTTAATTTCTAAGGTTTTGTCAAACCAAGTAATCGCTTCTTCATATTCACCAAGATTAGACAAGGTTACTCCTTTGTTATACAATGCATTTGTAAAGTCAGGGTTAATTTTTAACGCCTTGTCAAACCAAGTAATTGCTTCTTCATATTTACCAAGTTGATTTAACACCAAACCTTTACCGTTCAGTGCTTCAACAGATCTGGAATCAATCTTTAACGCACGATCAAATGAAACCAACGCTTCTTCATATCTGGAGGCGTTGAGCATTTCACCCCCTTTTTGAATGAGATCAGAGAGGGTGGAAGAATCTGTTGGAGTACTACTTGTTGCTTCTGTATTTTGTATTTGATATTCAAAACCTGAGATGAATAAAAATGTAATGAAAATAAGTAACGTTATTACTGGTGATAAAAGAAGAGTATCTTTTTTCATTGAAACGGTTTTGATCATGGTGTCTGAAGATTTATTCAATTTTGCGATGCTCATAGGTACATCGATAAGGATAAATCATTTTCGTATAAAATTTTAATAATCCATCATACGA
>JACMIO010000072.1 GCA_014381105.1 bacterium
AGCAGTTGTTAGATTTATTTCTTTAGTTTCCAATCTATCTAGGCCCATTGAAGGTTACAGGTAGTCCATCTCGACCAATGTCAAAATATCGCGTTATTACTGATCTTTCTTCAAATTCAAAATTTGAGATATTCTTGTCTGTTTTAATAGAAAATACACCTTCATATTTTTCATCGGATAAGCTGACTATGGTTTTGACCCAATGCAATTCTCTCCCATCATCCGAATGTTCAATCATATCATCACTTTCTAAAAACTTTGTGATTTTTTTATTTGATAAACTTAGAAAATATAGGTCTTTGTGGAGAATGCCATCTGATTCACGGAAAGATTCTTGAACCTCCAATATGAGGTAGTCGTAATCATCAAAGGGTTGTGTATGTATCTGATAACCAGTACAGAATCTATTTCCGTTCACATAGTCTTGAAGAATCATTTTTGGAAGTTGAATGGTTTGACCATCTACCAAAATAAAAAGATCTTTTGCCGGGTTTGAAAGCCATGAATATTTAGCGGAACCAGAAAATCGGTAATATATTTCAATGAATTTAACAGAACCGGTTAGACGTATTTGAAGACCACCAGCACTTAGGAGACCACCCCAAATATAACCACCGATATTTCCATGACGAACCTTATACCAGTATGAACTTATTTCATTCAATACTAACCATTCGGGTTGAACTTCTACTACTTCGACTTTCTCTCCTTGTTTCAGCTGTTTTACTATATCAGCTTTTTGTGATGGTGCAGTACGTAGATTCGCTCCGGATTCAATGATGTAGTGACTACCAAGACTGATGGTTGGAATTGTTAAACTCGCCGGATTTTGAGAGTATATTTGTTGACCTATTATTGCGAGAAAAAGCAACAACACTTTCTTCATGATCTTCTCCTCAGCCACCGAAGGTGTGAATCTAACATTAAGTTAAGCGGTAAAACGAAGTTTTATCCGCTTGAACTTTTTGTTAGATTCATTCTCCCGAAAATTTAGCCAATTCTTCTTTTGTGGCAATGCGTAAGTATCCGCTAAAAGCCCATCCTATTTTGTTGCTGAAACCTCGCCTGATTCTCAGCCATTTTCCTTTGATTCCATCAATTGTATCGTCCCGGCCTTCCTGGACGACGTAATACGGCTCCGCCAGTACATATCCTATTATCTTACTGTCAGTTGTCTCCGATTCCCTCAAACGAAGATTGTTTATCGAGGGAAGCATAACTAAATCGGATTGAACAGTTTTTAACACGAATTTCGAATCTATTAAAGTAATGTCTGTTTTCGGCTGAGCAATTTCCTCCATCATTTTTCTGTAGAGAAGGTAGAATTTTTGAGTATCTACATCTTCAATCTTTAACTTGTTCCAGAAATCCAGTTCTGGCATTTTAAGTTTCCGCTTTGTATCAAAAGAATTCCAAGAATTCAGTGTCTGAAATATACAGACCTCAATACCGGCAACATTAGGGTCGAATCGGTAAGCGATAGCATCAGAAACGTAGTCCGAGGCCCAATCTGAAATGAACTCATACACTGATACTGCTTTTGTGGGTATTTTGAATTGGTTCGATTTCAGTATTGCACCATTTAGAGCCGAATTGTAATTATTTGAGTATTCATCGTCTATGCGTTCAAAACCAAATTTTTTTGCGGCAGCCGCCTTTTCCCCATTTCCAAATATCTGCATATCTATTGTAAGATACACGTTTCGATATATGAAAGAAATATAAACTGTCAGCCAGTACTGTTTGAATTTGCTATTGTAACGGATTCCGCTGTCGATTTGGTGAACTTCAAACTCTTTGGGAAGATCAACAGAGAAAAGGTTATATATGTTGTACGGCGCGGCATGCAGAATTACAGTTGACGTTATAAACACAATTAAGGTTGCAATTAATTTCATTTCTTTTCCTCTGCCCAAAGGGTCAATCTAACATTTGCTTAACTGGCAAGGCAAAGCCGCAGTCCAGTTGAAGCAGTTGTTCTACGTCTTTTTTAATACTTTCAAATCATCTCTTTCATATTTATGATTTCCAGAAATGCCCTTTTTGTAATTCCAGCATCTAATACATTCTTGTTTTGTCAAATTGAGATTGTCGGTAAAAAAATCCCTTGTGTATTGATTGTATTCAAACTGAGGACTGATTTTCAACTTTTTTCCATTCTTTTTATCTTCTGCTACTCTTATATACTCAACTATAGCTTCTTTGTATGTTTTTAATTCTGAATTTTTCTTCATCCAATTCATGAATGTCACATTGAATTTGAAGTGAGAACCAATCTCCTGGAGAAAAAATCTGCGATGATTTTCGTCACTTGAATAATTCTTCACTATTTTCATTTCTTGATCTAATTCAATTATTTCTGTTTTTCTACTTTCCGTCTTTTTCTTCATTAAAGGCAGGCCATCAATGAAATTTACTATAAAGGTAATCAAATCTTCTTTTGATCCGGATGTTGGCAAACTTTTACTCTTACATATTTCGACTAATTCTTCTTTCAACCAATAACTTTTCCTAAACTCACTCCCACTTTTTGGTAATTCATTATATTCCTTCATCTTCTTTTCCTATATTTGCCCGAAGGGTCCGTAGAACATTTGCTTAACTGGCAAGCCGCAGGCGCAGTCCAGTTGAAGCAGTTGTTAGATTTTTCCTATTTTAACTTTCTTATTGATTTTATTTTTTCCACAATTTCTATTATTCTCCGTGACAATACCACTCCGTACTGATTTACTGTATCATGAAAAACTGACTTGTCCAATTCAAAGTCTGACTTCTTGAATGGCTTTAAACAGACACCAGAGTTTTCTGATCCCAGTGTGAGGCTTATTTTTATTATCCTCTGGTGCTTCAT
>JACMIO010000073.1 GCA_014381105.1 bacterium
CTAATAGATATTGCTAAATTCGAATTATGAAATAAAAATACAAATGGCAAAAAGCACAATTAAAGTTACATCCTGGAAACAATGGTAACAAACATGGTATCAGGTTTATTTATTGATACATTTTCCATTCAGATTATGCCCTATAAAGTAAAAATGAAATTATTTTGTTAATGGGATCAAATTACTTTGTATTTTTTCCCTATCATCTCTATATTATCTAGAGTGTAGCTCAATTGCGCTTTTGTATGGGGGGCGGTTAAAGAAAGTCTCAATACCGCGGATCCTTTCTTAACTGTGGGAAATCTCATAGGATGTACTAGTATTCCTTTTTGTAACAAAACGTCAGCAAATTTGATGGCCAGCTTCTCCGAACCAATATGTATTGGAATTATCTGACTGCATGTATTTCCAATGTCAAATCCCATCTGCGTTAAACCATCATGTAAGAATTTTACATTTTTGAAGAGCTTTCGTTGAAGTATACCTTTTTTTGCAATACTAATTCCGGTTAATGCTGATTTGCATAAATGAGTGGGAATGGCTGAAGTGAATATGAATTGCCTTGATTTATTTATCAGATATTCCCTTACAATTTTGGTACTTGCAACATATCCTCCAAAGCAACCCAATGCCTTACTCAGGCTACTGATATGAACATCAATTAGACCATTTACTCTTAATTCAGAAGGAGTTCCGGTGCCATTTTTTCCAAAAACAAAATCTCCGTGGGCATCATCGACAATTGTAAAAATCCCAAACTCTTTTGCCAAATTACAAATAGATTTTAATTTTGACGTATCTCCTCCTATGCTAAATACTCCTTCGGTAACAAGAATTTTCTTTCCCTTTACGTTTCTTACTAATTCTAATAGATTTTCAATGTCGTTGTGGCGAAAAACTTTGACTTTGGAATTCGATAGCCTACACCCATCAATAATACTCGCGTGATTGGATTCGTCACTAAATATAGTAGTTTGGCTGTCTGCCAAAGTACTCAACACTCCTAAGACTGCTGTATATCCCGTAGTATAGACAAGAGACGATTCTGTATTTCTATGTCGTGACAAAGAGTTTTCTAGTTTCTCAATTACTGAATTATTTCCTCCAACAAGTCTAGAGCTACATTGAGAAATTCCATCAAAATCCTTTATCGTATTTCTTATTATTTGTAGATTTGTGGATAATCCAAGGTAATCATTTGAATTAAAGTCAATTATTTCTTTGTTATTGACTATTGATGAACCATTATGATATTCGATAGTTCTTAGTTTTCGATAAAGATTTTCTGATTTCAGTCTGTAAATATCTGAATTAACGAATTCGGGTATCGAGGCCAATTTCATGTATCATTTGAATATCCTTATTTGGTTCGTTTCCATTTGTAGTAAGGTAACCACCTGTAATAATTCCATTCGCGCCAGACTGAAGAGCAAGTTTTCCACCGTCGTTAAAGTGTACTTCTCGTCCTCCTGCAATTTTCAAGATTGTTTTTGGCATTATGAATCTCCAGACAGCAATCGTTCTAATTATATCCATTGGATCAATTGAACAATTATCCAGTTCCTTTGGCGTCCCTTCTCTTGGGATCAATATGTTGATCGGAACTTCATCGGGGTCAAGAGCTGAAAGAGAATACGCCAATTCAATTCGCTGTTTCCTAGATTCGCCCATTCCAATTATTCCTCCACAGCAAAGTTCTAGTCCTGCCTCCTTTACTATTCTTGCTGTCTTTACTCTATCTGAATAATCATGCGTATTGCAGATTTTTGAAAAGAAACTTTCTGAGGCCTCTAGATTGTGATTATATCTCTTCACACCTAATAATTTTAGCCTTTTTGCGCGTTCTGGTGTCATGAAGCCAAGTGAAACGTTAATGTCAAGATTCACTTCATTTTTTAGATTTTCTATTATTTTGCAAATTTTTTCAAAATCATTTTGTGACGGTTCTCGATAGGCACAAACAAGACAAAAGCTGGCCGAACCACTCTTCTGGGCTTCTCTGGCTTTTTCCAATATTATTTCGTCACTCAAGAGAGGGTATTTTGTGATACCAGTTTCGTAAAATGTAGACTGGGCACAAAAGGAACAATCTTCAGGACAATTACCTGATTTGGCATTTATCAGGGATTCAACGTCAATTTTTTCTTGATTAAATTTCTTGGTTATGATGTTGGCACAATGTGCGAGTTTTATCAAATTATTAGTTGAAATTAACTTTTCAGCTTCATCAAAGGAAATAGAATTTCCATTAATGACCTTTTTCATACAAGAATCAATGAACTCGAAATCTTGCATCATTAGTTCTTTTTTAGAACCCATACTTATTCTTTAATTATCCGACCAGATCTATCTATTTGTCCACATTAATAGAGCCTTACAATTAGTAAAAAAAAACAAAAAATCATTTTTCGTTAATTTGATTCAGCTAGTCAAAAGGTCTTATACTTCCTACTGGATTCGCAACCCACCATACTTGCAGATTCAAGTTAATTCTATTGTTTACCCCAAAGATATTGGACAAATTTAACAAGAATAACTAGCATATTTTGGTGTATTTAGGCTTATTTTGGGTGATAAAATCCCCAAAAATGAAGAATAAATGAATTGATCCGAAAACTAGTGCATTGCTTGGGAACATACGAAATTCGTCAATTATTTGTTGGAGTTTTAGAGTCTAAAAAAGGACCCGTTTTTGTACTGCGTAAAAATACTAACATTTTTTTACTCATAGATAGTCTAAATAATGTAACACCTTTTTCGAACTGTACGTATTTTTTTTGACCTAAAGTATTATCAAG
>JACMIO010000074.1 GCA_014381105.1 bacterium
CTTTCATTCGAATGATAGTTTCCATATTTGGTATCAATTATGTGTATGGGACAGGAATAAATAAGATACTAGGAACATAAAAAAGGTCTACTATTCTTTGCCTAGTAGTAACCACTCTATTATTTTGTCAAGATCATTGCTAGTAACTGTGACTCTTATCGGCCCAAGGGGTGACTCTTCATAGTGTTCGGCAAATGAAATTACACCTCCATATGCTGCCTGTTTGTTCAAATAGAACCAGGTGACATTGCCTTTTCTATTCCATTCCAAAAGTCTTCTAAGAACTCCCACGGAGGATCTTGATCTCACGCCAACTCGAATATAGTGTAATGACATAAGTCCTTTGCAAGTAGCTTCTACACGTCCATCTGTTACTACAGGAGTGCATCCATTGGCAACATTTAATAAACACTTTTTTACTTTTTCTGGATCTTCAGATGGATTAAGAATAGTTTCTACCTTTAATTCAACATTCTCATCTTGAAGATCATCTTTCCACATCTAATATCATCACCCATACATTATTTGATCTTGTTTTCATCAATCCATTTTTGTACCGTACGAAGACTAAACTCACACAGTTCTGATATTGAAATATCATTATTTGAAATAGTTTCATCTGCCAAGGCAATGGCATCGCTTATTCCTACCTCCATTTCGACCCTGTCACGCTTGTCAAATCCATTTACATTAGATGGTACATCAGAGCGTGCCCTTTCCCTAATGTGTGAATATCTTGTAAGAATTGAACCATGAATTGCTAACAATTTGACTTGCCCAACACGTTTCAGAACTTGAATCTCTGCCATACTTCTAATTCCATCTACTATCACTACGGCAAACTCTTTGTGTTCATTTTTCATAGTTTTAATTTTATTGGCAATCAAATGTGCAATTGCTTCAGGCCCGTTTTTTTCTCTAAGTCTTATCATCAATTTCGCAAGGTTCCCACTGGTGGGTTCCAATCCTTCATTTTGAGAAGCTTCTCTTACTACGTCACCCATAATCAAAAGTGGAATACCTTTCTGAGCTAAATAGTTAGCAACTGTAGTCTTTCCAGCTCCCGGCATTCCTGTTAAAGCTACAATTAGAACATCTTCGGACATGACAAAATCAAGCGATTATAATACTTCTCATTAACTAATGTATTAAGTTTAGCAAATTTTTTTCTGCTAGTTGTATATCTTCTGCTTTGATTGTCTTTCTTCCGGCATGCGTAGCTAAAGCGACTGCTTGATCTGAAATTTTAGTAGCGATTGTTTCGAGTATCATTCTGAGTTGATCAGCTGCATCTTCACTAATTCTCTCTCCTCCAGATTTCTTTATGATTCTGTACATCCCGGCAAGTCCAAGTTCTGGATATTCTGTCATTCATCATAAAGTATTTGTAGATTGCATTAAAGTATTCTGTCAAAAAAATGAGAGTTTAAAATAAATTAAGGCATCTATAAAAACATATTAATAAATCGAATATTGTCCGGGTACTTTTTCTTTCGAACACAAACCACTCTGCTTGAAAAAAATGTTGTAAATAGTATAACCAAGAGAACCTGAGCCCTCCCAACAAAAGCAATAAACGCGGAGTCCACAGTTACCTAGATTTAAATTATTATATATCCCCAATTACTGAAGGTCATTCAAGATTCTTAATTTATTATTCTACATGATGCTCATAAACGAGTTTATCATAAAACCTAACTGACTTGACATTTACAAACTCCAACATGCCATATCTGGATAATTCCCTTCCAAATCCACTATGTTTGATACCTCCAAAAGGAACTCTGGGATCAGAGGCAACTATATTGTTTACTGTAACGATACCACACTCCAATTCGCTTGATAATTTCTGTGCCTTGTCCAAATCACGGGTCCAGATGCTGCCGCCAAGTCCAAAATCAGAATTGTTTGCTGCATGTATTACTTCAGCTTCATCTGCAACTACCATTATTGGGGCTACAGGACCAAAAGTCTCCTCTCTTGATATTCGCATTTTTGAATTGACATTTTTTATTACTGTGGGTTTATAGAAAGCACCTGTGCTCCCAATTCTCTGGCCCCCGGTTAGTAACTCTCCACCAAGGCTTACTGCATCTTTTACCATTGAATCGATATTGTCCAGACTTTTCATGCTAGATAGTGGTCCTATATCAGTGCTATCTGACAATGGATCTCCGACATTGAGTTTTTCTGCTTTTTGAACGAAAGATTCTATAAATTCATTCGCAATTTTCTTGGAAACAATGAATCTTTTTGAAGCAACACAGCTTTGACCGCAATTTAGAAATCTACCTTTGATTGCTCCAGATGCGGCTTTCTCGATATCCGCGTCTTCCAGAACAATGAAAGGATCGCTTCCACCAAGCTCTAAAACACATTTTTTTAGTCGTGATGTTGCACGTTGAGCCACTTTGGCGCCGATTTCAATACTTCCCGTAAAAGTAACCCCGTCAATGTTTGAATCAATGAGCATTTCTGCAATCTTTGAATTACCAATAATAGTACTAAATACACCATCTTCAGCCCCACTTTTTGAAATGGTTTTTTCAATTTCTATTCCACACTGCATTGTTGCACTGGCAGGTTTCAAAACAATTGTATTTCCCGCCATCAATGATGGTGCTGCAAAGCGTAGTGCCTGCCAATATGGAAAATTCCAAGGCATAATACTTCCGATAACGCCCAAAGGTTGAAAGGTGATCATTGTCTTATTAGCATCACTGTTAAGTGATTCATTATTGAGAAGGATATCACCATTATATGAGTAAAATTCGACAGCCCAGGCACATTTTTCTATCTCTGAACGAGATTCTTTGATGGGTTTTCCCATCTCTTCAGATGCGATTCTAGCTAATCGTTCTTTATCTTTTCGCAATTGCTCAGCCAACCGGAGCAATATCATTGATCTTTTGCGAACATCGCTTTTCCATTCTCTAAATGCTATTCTTGATTTATCTACAATCTTGGTAACTTGTTCGTTTGTCATATTTTCAAATTCATGTATCACCCGATCGTTGGCTGGATTGACTGTTACAACGGTATTATCCATATATACTAGATAATTAATCAACAAAGCAATTAATATTCATATGCACTGCCAAATTCCTGACGAATGCAAACTCTAATCAATATGCTATGAAGAGAGGTCAAAGTGAGCCTTTTCAATATCTTACGTAAACTCATATTATTTCATAATATCAACGTTGACATAGTACATGTTACCAAATATGAGATTAATGAATTTCATACTAATATGGTTGAATAATATCAGTTTTCTATATCTTCAATGAAGATGTAAATATATTGAAAAATCTTAAATTTCGAGTGCTATGAGATTATCTTATGAAAATTGGTGTAATTGGAACTGGACTGATGGGATCTGCAATTGCTCATAGACTGATAGAAAGAGGGTTTCAAGTATTTTTGTATAATAGGACCAGGGGAAGGGCCCAGGCACTGGTAAAAATGGGCGCAATTCAAACGGAGTATCCCTTAGAACTGGGCAGAAAATGCAATTTTGTAATTATGAGTGTGACAGATGGTTATGCAGTGAAAGAAATTTTGTTTGGTGAAAATGGATTGGTTAATAGTAAGAATAGAAAGTTATTAGTAGTTGACACCAGCACAGTATTGCCAGAAGATTCTATTTACTGTGTCAACCTTATGAAAAAAAAAGGTTACTCAATGATACAGGCTCCTATCATGGGAGGACCCGATCCTACAATGAAAGGAGATGTAATATCTATAGTTTCTGGTAATAAGAAATCCATTGAAAAATCTAAAAGAATTCTAACAAGTTATAGCAAGAAAATATTTATTTTGGGAAGTAAGGATGGTGCAGCTAACTATATCAAACTTGCACTTAATCTCAATATTGCATTAATAGCGATCTCATTGGCAGAATCAATAGTATTTGTAAAAAAATCAAAAATTGATCCCGCAATATTTCTTGAAATTCTAAATTCAACCTATTTTAAAACAGGTCTCAGTGAAATAAAAGGACCGAAAATGATAAAGAATAATTTTGAACCAAAATTCTTTTTGAAAAATATGTTAAAGGACGTACACTTGCTTAATGATTGCGCAAGGCAAAATGGGATCACTCTTTCATTTGCCTCACTGGCTGAACAATATTTCCGCATCGCATCTAATAGAGGTTACTCAGAATTAGACTATACCGGAATATTGAAACTTTTTGGAGAATTTAATAACCTGAAATCGTATCGTTAGTCACAAACGTCAAGAAAATATATTAAATATTGACATGATTATACAAGGAATTGATAGCAAATATGATGTAATGCATGACACAATACAATATTTCTTAATACTTGAAATAAAATGTTCACTTCTATCTCTTGAGATGAATCATTAGGTTTTTATTCTGCTTAGAAGGAATTTTAAATGAGGTTTTTAAATTAGGTAAAAGAAAGGTACTAAGTGAATCTGATCTAAAGGAGTTAGTAATGCCTCAACAGGGCGAACTTCTCGGGCGTGTCATAAAATTAGTTGGTGGAGATAACATCATTGTGAAATGTACGGATGGTAAAGTCAGAACATGTAGAATCAGAGGAAAGATAAAGAGGCGTATGTGGATAAGAGAACATGATGTTGTACTTATCGCACCATGGGATTTTCAAACTGAAAAAGCTGACATTGTGTGGAGATATATTTCTGCTCATGCTGAAAAGCTCCAAAAGGACGGGGCCCTAGAGGGAATTTAGAGTAAGTTCAATTTTGTTGGTTATCGTCTTCGGGATAATTCCCTATTATCTTACCATTAAAATCAAGTAAAATGATTTTTAACTTTAATTGAGATTGAGAATAATTAGTCAAATGATCGTGGACCTCTTTACACAGAATATTATAAAAAGAGTTTAATCCGAATTGATCAATCAATTCACTAACATGTCGCGCAGTATTAGCTGACATTATCTGCTTTACAAGCTCACTATTGGCACCACATTTACTTGCCAAAACTGCCAGAAAATTCATGTCAACATGAGATCCCTTTACATGA
>JACMIO010000075.1 GCA_014381105.1 bacterium
GACACGACAGCCATGATATCCCTTCATTAAATATTATCTCATTTTCCATACCTCTCCATTCTCTTAACCCCAAAATTTCTATCCTCTTCATTTCAATTGAGTTTAGAATGAATCCAAAAGCGTGGTCGTTACTAAGAACTTTTGTTGAGCTTGATAATCGCATCGATTCATACCACAACGAGACACGCCACTGACGATATTTTTGAAATTCTGTCCCACTATAGTATCTGAGTGAAGGCATGAAAATCGTATTTTTTTCTAAATTCGTCGTGGGGGTTTTGTCTTCTATCAACAAAATAATTGCCTTATTGTTTCCAGACCATCTTCTAGATAGAAACGTTCCTAGATTTATTAAAACATCATTTCGTAACGAAAAATTTTGAATATGGGAAAATGACATCTTCTCACGCAAAAATTGACGTTATCATGTCCATTACTTTTCTATATTCAACTTCTCCCCACTGATCATAAACATTAGCATATACTACTTCAGCTGCTTTTATGGGCGATACTTGGTTTGATAACAACCTTGCAAATGCTATTGACTCTCTGATACTAGGACTATAGTATAGTTCCTCTAGTGAGGCAGCCTCTCTAAGGATGTTGGCCAGTTTAAGTGCATTGTCAATATCTCCTTCCTGAGCTGAATCAAAGTTTACGTGGTATTTGATGATCTGCTTTTCAATTTCCTTCGGAGGATATTCAAGTCTCAATCTTACTGGAAATCTGCTTAGTATTTGTGGCGGTAACTCCTTTGTACCTTCGTGTGAAAGTGGGTTGATTGTAGCAAATACAAACCAATTATCCATTGCATTGATGAGTTGGCCGTCAGCTTCTTTCAGGACAATTTGTCTTCTGTCATCTAGTGCTTCATCGAGACGCAAAAGTACATCAGCTTCTGCAGCATTGAGCTCGTCGAGATATAATATTCCACCATCTCTCATGGATTTGATTAATATGCCCTCTACAAATGTAACTTCTCCTTGGTTCATGGTTTTAGTCCCCACCAGATGCGACTCACGTGTTCTCAAGCTAAAGTTAATTGAATACAGTCGCTTTCCCATATCCGAGGCAAATTTTCTAACCAGGCTAGTTTTTCCTGTACCTTTTGGTCCTATTATAAGTACAAAAAGGGATGAATCGTATGCTTTTTTGATTATTTCAAACGAACTATTCCAATCAAAATAGTTAGAGTCAGCAGAGTCTCTTGTCATTCATTATCTATTTTTAGAACATGTAAATAAAAACTAACTGTTGATTTTTAATTTGACCTTAGAATAGATTTTTTATCATTCAGGTAATCCGTAATCAGAATCTTGTCTATTTCTGCCGGGTTTATATAATAAGATCTGCCCTTCACATATTTTTCCAACTCATTTACATAACTCAACAGCGAGTCTTCCTCACTAACCATTATAGTGTCAATATCAATGCCTAGTTTATGACATTTTCGCGCTTCTAGTATTGTCTTTTCGCCGATGTACTGATCAACCTGTCTATATCTATAACAGAGGTAAACTAATTTCCCTGATTTAGTATCAAGTGTTAACTCCTGTTTTTGCTTTACCGAATCTAATGCTTCATTATCGGGGGCATAAAATTGGGAATAGGGCCTTTCACATAATATTTTATTCTTTTCTTGCTCAGTGTCTATAAAGCACGCGCTGGGATGGCCATCTGTTACAAGGACAATTTTTCTGTTGGTACTAGTCTCATTTTGTAGAATTTTCTTCGCCAGTCTAAAGGCAGCCTGATAATTGGTATAGTGCATAAAACCCACACCTGATTCAAATGTCTTGAGGTATGGTATGTCATATGGTGATACTTTTGAAGCCAAAGCCCCAAAACCAACTATGTGGATTGAATCTGAGGGAAAAAATTTTTGATTCAATAAATACAAGCTCCATAACGCCTTTTTTGCAGCCTCTATTCTACTCATATCGCTGAACATTGTTGAATACCTCATTGTAGAGCTCAGATCAATACAGTATACAACTGCAATGCTCACGTCTCTTTTTGTTTCATAAACTTCCAAATCTCCTAATTGAAGATCGATTGGTAATTGGATTGATGATCTGGAACTATATCTTCTTTGAATCGCATTCAATATTGATCTTGGAACATTCACTAATCTTAGGTCATCAGACGGTTCGTATTTTTTCGTAGAATCTAGATTTAGAGAGCCACTACCGCTGAATGTGGTCTCATGCAGTCCAATAGTACCTTTGTTAAGAGCTCTTATTACATCTTCTAACAATTTTCCTCCAACCGCAAAAAATCCTTTCTTACTTAACCATTTTCTCGAATCTTTGATATACCCCATTTGCTGGAGTTGAGCTATAATCGACGATTCCGTCCTATTGGATTCAACGTCACCTGATTCACCTTGATTGATTTCTTTTTCCTTTTTCAAATTCTGTAGTTCTTGCTCTATTTCTTCTAGTTTTGGCTGGTCTTCTTTCATTATCTCTTTGCCCAATACTTCAAGAAAATCTTGAAGTAAACTCTTTGGAATTGATTTTGTTGGAGCCTTATCTTCCCTTTCTTCCGGAAAGTCAATGATATTATAATAAGTAAATCTTTTGATGTTGTTACTATGCGTGGGCATAAATCCCTTCCTTTCTGTCCAATATCGGTGGATCAGTAAACCTAAGACCTTCTAGAACTAATTCAGTTACTGATGAGAGATACTCAGGATCTTTCGTATCTTTCGAAGTATCAACATTTATTGCATTTTCCAGTAAAGATTCTTCAAAATGTTTTTGATCTTGTGAAATATTATTAATTACAATATCCATTATTTCCCTTAATGAGCTAAATTTATTTACTTGTGACTCATAACTTTTTGGATTCTTGGCGCTACCGGAGATATCTTGCGAAACATGAAAAGCCTTGTTAATTTTGAATTCATTCTTTAGATTCATTAGTCTTTCAGGAGGAACATTAGTTACATATTGAGCACACACTTTCTTGATAGCATCAGATATGATAGCATCCAATATATTAATTCTGTTTTCATGACTGTCATCAATTTCTGACAGTTCAAATTTTGAAGTTTGGCGAATTGAATAAATATCACTAAAACGAGGAACAGCTTTGATGTTGTTAATGATTCCTCTCACTCGTTCGGCCTCTGATATCAAGATTTCTAGAGAATGAATAGACATTCTCACACTCACTCCCTTTTCATGGTTTATTTCAGGATGATCTCTAGCAATCCTGGTAATTTCTGCCAAGGTTCTCAAGATAAAAATTGGTAACACTACATTGCGTGAATTGGAAATTTTTGCCTCTTGAACCATTATCATCATTTCATCGTAAACCTTTTTCGGATATCTTGTAATAATATGGCTCTTCATCCTGTCATAAAGTGGTTCTATGATTTTTCCCGAATGGGTATAGTCAATCGGATTTGCTGTTGCTATTATTCTAGTATTTGGTTTGAATATCACAGGATAGGAACCGGTAGTATAGATTCCTTCTTGTAAGACACTCAATAAGGCCACTTGCTTTCTCGGATCAAGCACGGGTAATTCATCTATACAAAACACACCATGTCTGGCAAGGAGTAATTGACCCGGGGAGTATGACTCCATATTGTAAATCTCTACTCCTCTCTTTGCTATTTTTATAGCATCTATCTGACCAACAAGATCCTTTACAGAAATATCTGGTGTAGCAAGAAGATATTTGTAACGACTGGGTCCGTCAATCCAGACTATTTTGGTATCAAGTCTGTTATTCCTTATCTTGTCCTCAGTTTCGGTAGAAACATAGAATTCTGGTCTTGACCGAGTGATCTCCTTATCGTTTAATAACGACACAAGCTCGCTCTCTGGAATTAAAGTTGGTATGTCGTTTGTAATAGATCCTTCGACTATCGGAATTGGCGAAAGTAAATTTTTGGCAACTGTCTCTGCAATCTTGGTCTTTGCCTGACCAATTTGACCCACAAGTAACATGTCATGTGCAGAAAGTATTGCTCTGTTGAGGGAAGGAACAATGTCCTCATCATAACCAATGATTCCTGAATAAGGAAACTGCTGTGATTTCAGTTTTGTTATTAAGTTTCCCCTAAGTTGATCGTTTACAGACACATGCTTGTAATTGATTGATAGTAAATCTTCAAGCGTTTTTATTTCCTTATAGTTTTCAGGTAGACCAAGAACTGATTGCTTATAGTCGGCGTCTGAATTATAACTCTTATGAACAATAACTTTAAAATCTTCAGAAATCAATTATTCATCATATCGATCTTCCAACAAATTTAAAGCTTTCAAAGCATATTTTGTTTTCGTCATACAGTCTTTGTTCCATAAACTCCTTTAGGATATATTTGTCAGCATGGTTTTTATTTCGGAAAATGATGGACGTAAATATTGTCGATATCTGAATATAGGCATATCTTAAGAATAGCAGGCAAAGACATAGAGGGCAGTAAGAAAATGATTATAGCCCTGAGTCATATTAAGGGATTGGGTTATAATTTGTCCCAGGTAATACTACAATCGTTAAATATCAATTCTAACATGAGAATAGGATTCTTAACTGAAAAAGAGGTGAGCGACATTGAAGCCGCAATAAAGAATCCTTCTTTGATAGGAATTCCAAATTGGTATCTAAATAGAAGAAAAGACAACGATACGGGCACAGATAAGCATTTGCTAACCTCAGATCTTGATTTTACTATTTCTAACGATATTGAGAGAGAAAAGACCGTCTATAGTTGGAGAGGCTATAGGCACATGTTTGGGCTCCGAGTCAGAGGTCAGTGCACTCGAACAACCGGTAGAAAAGGCGGTGCGGTTGGAGTAAAGAAGGTAACATTGAGACCTACAGCTGGTGGCCCTGGTGCTCCTGCAGAAGCAAAGGAAGGTGGCGCAGCTGCACCTGCAGCTGGAGCTGCAACTCCAGAGGCTTCTGCTCCAAAAGGCAGTGCATCTAAATCTCCTGAAACCAAAGAATAGTGAGGAAGAATGGGAGATCCAAGAAAATCAAGAAAAAGTTTCAGACGACCAAGGAAAATATGGAATTCTGACCAATTAAGTTCAGAATTGTATATTATCGGTTCTTACGGTCTCAGGAATAAGAGAGAATTGTGGAAGGCTCAAACAAAAGTAGCAAATTTTAGGAATCAAGCAAGAACGCTACTAGCGCTGACCCTTGAAGATAGACAGGAAAAAGAATCACTTCTTTTGTCTTTCCTCAATAGACTAGGTTTGACCAGTACTGCATCCTTAGATGATATTTTGAACTTGAAGATTGAAGATATACTTGAAAGAAGATTACAAACTATTGTAATGAGAAAAATGGGTATAAAGTCCCCATTCCAAGCAAGGCAAGTTGTAATACACGGACATGTGTCTATCGGCAATAGAAAGGTGAACTTACCTGGATATCTAGTAAAGAAAGAAGATGAATTAAAAATCCTAGTTCACGTTGAAGTTCCTAACAAAACAACGGAAGTTGCCGCCAGTTAATAACTACAATTTCCTATGCACTGCTAGTAGATATGCCGTCTACAATATCTATGGTATCAATTTTTCCATCTGAATCCATATCAAAGCCCTGAACTACTACAGCCCAGTTGTCATCTTGATTGAATTTCTTTAAAATTTCATTACCGTGATTTGTTAACGCGATAATGGCCGATTTGGTTCCTGCTGATCTCACTCCAGCGATAACTATGATTTTTACCTTTTCAGAGAAAGGATTTCTAATTTTTGCAATTAAGCCATGATTGTCGAGTGTGTGTGTCCTTCCCTGGGGAGCTATCAGTCCAGACCAGAAATTGGATTCATCGAATCGTATCGGCAAGTACCTGTTAAATTCTGAAGTGATAATATTTGTTCCAGGACCGCCAATAGAAATAATATTTTCTGTTCTCGAGATTTTTTCTGACTTTGCATCTACATCTAGTTTTACTACAAAATTTTGCGGTAGGGTACATAAGCCACCCAAGAAAAAAGCAAGTTGTGCTGCATAGTGACCATCCCTTGCAGAGGACCGATAGGGGCCATGTGGATCTGGAGCACCCACTACAATTGTGCCGTTGAACAATCCATTATCAGTAAAGTCCTCAAAAAATGTCCGAACATTTCTGTTAATCTTTCCATTTTTTACGGTTTCAAATTTCCTTTCTCCCCAATCCATTTCAATTCCAAAAGCCGCGTATTCTGTTTTGTAAAGCTTTGCAGTTCCACCTCGTACGAATGACGTTTCAACTTGACCAATTGCTCTAATCGTAAGTAGTTTCCTTATGTAATAATACGCACTTTGTTCGTAAATCTTGAGTTCTTTTGCAATCTGAGCAGGATACATGGGCTTATTCACCAATAGGTTGACAATTTTCCATGCTATTGGATTTGAAAGAACACGCATTTCGCTAGGTTTTTCAAGAATTAATATTTCCTTTGTGAATGCATTTTCATTTAGCGTATAGACTAGGCTTTTCCTATCCATCAATTAGAGAAATGCTAACTATTATATATTAATCTTGTCCGGTATGTAAACTAGCATAATGTAGGTAAAATGTTCAATAGTCAAAGCGTACTCTCCTCCTATAAAGCGTTATAATTTATTTTGTAGTGGTAACTTGTGATGTTAGTAATTATTTTAAACCAAATAAAATTGTAGAATAGTGTTATGTGTTCAATAATAGGATACAAGGGCAATGAACACGCTTCTACCGTATTGATAGAAGGTCTCAAAAAGATGGAATATAGAGGATACGATAGTGTAGGCATTGCGACAATTAAGTCAGGTAAGCTCTTGATACGTAAAGGTGTCGGTAAGGTTGCAGAAGTCAACAAGTCATTAAGACTTGATGAATTACCCGGGAAATTAGGAATTGGACATACACGTTGGGCAACGCATGGAGGTATCGTTGACTCTAATGCTCATCCTCATCTTTCATGTAATTCAACAATAGCTGTTGTGCATAATGGCATAATCGAAAATTACGATGAATTGAAAGATGAACTTTACAGATCTGGTCATAAATTTAATAGTGAAACTGACAGTGAAGTTATTGCTCACCTGTTAGAGGAATACTTTGAAATCACTGGAGACATTCGGTTATCAATGATCTTTACATGCAAACGATTAGTAGGTTCTTTCGCATTTGTTGCTGTATTTAACTCCTCAACATTATGTGGTGCCCGATATGATGAACCACTGATAGTAGGAGTTGGTAACGATGACTATTTTCTGTCCAGCGACATTCTAGGATTCTTAAATCACACAGACCGTGCGATTTTTTTGGATAATCGAGATATTGTTGTAATTAATGATAGTGATATCTCTTTTTTCAATTTTGATGGTGACAGAATTTCAAGAAAAATAACACAAGTTGCATGGGAGTTGGGTGATGCTGATAAAGGAAAATATTCACATTATACCTTGAAGGAAATTCATGAACAGAACCAAACAATAGTAAAGAGCATGGATCAGGACAAGAAAAATTTGGAAAAATTCTGCAAGATCATTACAGATGCCAAAAATGTCTTTATTACTGGAAGTGGAACCAGTTATCATTCAGCATTAATCGCAAAGCAAGTCTTTTCGAAATCAAAGATTCACGTTGAACCCATAATGTCAAGTGAATTCCAATATTCCGCTGATTTGCTGGACGAAAATTCAGTTCTATTGGCAATATCTCAAAGTGGTGAAACCGCTGATGTAATGCACTCAGTAAAATCTGCAAAGGATATGGGAGCCAAAGTGCTGTCAATTGTTAATATTCCGACTTCTTCTCTTGCTCGATTAAGTGATTCTTATCTGGAGGTTAACTGTGGTCCTGAAATAGGTGTTGCTGCAACCAAGAGTTTTACAAGTCAGATTGCACTGTTATATTACGTTGCAGACTTGATTGGTAAGAAATCAAATGGGATATTCGATAGTAAGGACGTTTTGACCAAAGCCATAAATCAAGTCTTGGAATTGGATTCGCAGATTGAAAGAGTTGCAAATCAGATAAAAGGATCAAAGGATGTATACATTCTTGGCAGATCTCTACATTTCCCTATTTGTCTAGAAGGAGCATTAAAGATTAAGGAATTGTCATATATTCATGCCGAAGGAATGGCTGCAGGTGAATTAAAACATGGCCCTCTCGCACTAATAGACAACAATAGTATAGTAATTGTCATTCATCCAGACGATTCTACTTATGGAGATACTTTATCAAATATACATACTATAAAATCAAGAGGTGCAAAAATAGTTGGAATTTCAAATAAGAAGGACGAAATATATGATTACCAAATTACCATTCCCACAATAAGCGAATCACTCTATCCCCTGATCGAAGTAGTCCCGCTGCAGCTTTTGGCTTATTATTTGTCCATTTGTAACAATGCAAATCCTGATTACCCGCGTAATCTCGCAAAATCTGTTACAGTAAAATAATCATGGCAAAATTGAATTGAATTTGGTCTTGGGGCCATCAATTAATCTTTCACACTACAATATTCTCAATACTCTTTTCGTACTCATCTTCTAATTTTCTTAAGAAAATGTCCTTATCCAGAGATCTATTTGATTTCAACAGAAGTGTTATTAGGGCGCCCCCTGAACCCACTCCTTCTTTCACTACACCCTTGTCGTACATTAGCAATCCATTTTTTGTCGATCTGTCTAGACCCGGATTTACCGATAAAATAGGTATGTTTGGAGAAATGGCCCTCACCAGAAAATTCAAATCTGAATTCTCATCTTTAGTAACGTAAGAAGTGGTCCCTACGCAGATTTTATCAAAAGGAACATTCAGAGAAGCCATAAATGCAAGAACTGCTGCCATTTGTGTGCCCCCTGCAAGCATTACCTTGGACCCTGATTGGATGACACCTGTTGCGATTCCAGCAACTGCTGGTATCATTGGGTCGCCAAGGAACGACACTATTTTGAAGGGATCTTTTAACTCTGATAAATTGTACTTTTTAATAGCCTCTTGCACAACCCTGATTTTCAAATCATGGGGATTTGTTGGCATACTGCTACTCATTTTGTAGTTTGCATCAATCCCAAAGCCTGTCAACACTCCAAGAGCCGTAGTTGTACCCCCGGGGATACTCTCGCCTAGAACTACTAGGTCGTTTGACTTGGATAATTGCTTACCCAACACGTTGCCGTAGTCAAAAGCTTGATGTGTCTCAAAGAGTTGTAATGCTGCCTCGTATTGAATGTTCTTTCCGTGGTTAATTCCAAATGAAATGAATGGGATTTTAGGATCAATTTTGGAACCCGAATTTACAACTAAACATGGTATTTTTCCAAGTAACAGCGCAGTTCTTGTCAATAATGCTGGGGTTGGTATTCCATCAGGTGTGGCAGGTACTCCAGAAATAGAAAAACATCTACCATGCAATAGAAATTCAGAATCTGCTGGTGATGTGTACTTTATGAGATCTGGGTTCGCTCCTGCAAAAGTTATACCTGGAACCTGACTTGTTTCTGTATATGAAATAACACACACAAAAAGAGGGTTTGTGGTAAGAAACTTATCGATCACGTTACTTTTTTGGGAACATTGTATCTCAAATTCTCTAGACATATTCCTATTCCTCATTTACCATATATTTCAGGAATGCTTCTTTAGATTTAAAATTAAGCATGGGATTGTTTGTTCTTTCATTTAGTATTGTTGATGTTGGTGTGATCCCATAATTATGCCCTGGATACACTACTAATGAACCTTCTAACTTTGAAACTCTGGATAGACTATCGTACATATTATCAGGACTACTTCCAGGAAGATCTACTCTTCCAATATTTCCTACGAATAGTGTATCTCCAGTTACAATAGATTCTTTATTCACAATGAGGCAAATGCTATCTTCTGAATGACCAGGAGTATACAATACCTCCAATTCCATCTTTCCAATATTGATAATCTCTCCTTCTCTCACTGATCTGTCCTTTTTAATGGTGGATTTTTCATGCTGGATTATCGGAGCTTTTATAATTTCGGCAACTTGATCATTACCCAGAACGTGATCAAAGTGTGTATGAGTGTTTATGATGTATTTTGCTGAAATCTTATTTTTCTCTAAAAAATCAAATATTTTTTCCAGTTCCCATGAAGGATCTATTACAACTCCAACTTTATCATGTTCATCATAAATGACATAACTGAAATTTTGCATGTTTCCTACCGGAATCTGTACTATTCCCAAATTCAGACCACTCCTTGCTCGGCCTCAGTTGGTATTCCAATTTTCTCAAGGTGAAGCTTGCCGACGTATTCTTTATTCATTGTTAACCCTTTTTTAATTCTGTGATAAGTAACAGTAGCGTCAGCTTTGACACATTTTTCCAGAAAAGTTCCATCGTTCGGATCCAGTCCAGAAGGGATATCGACTGATACGACATACGTATTTGACGCGTTAATTATTTCAATTGCTGACGAAAAAGGTTCTCTTATTTCCCCCTTAATCCCTGTACCAAAAATACCATCTATAATTATATCCGATTCTGATACCTTGTTCTTGGCCAACTCTATAACATTTGGTCCTGTGAGGATTCTTATTGATTTCATTTTTTGAACAATAGACCAATTGACCAATGTTTCTTCAGTTTTCATGTTATTCGCATCACCTACAAGTACTATAGTAACTTCAACTCCACTCTGAGATGATAAGTGTCTAGAAGCTACCATTGCATCCCCACCGTTATTCCCAGTCCCGCAAAATGAAATTATTTTTTTGCCTGCAAAGGTGGGGCCTTTTTCCGACACAATGAAATCAGCTAGCCCATGTCCTGCATTTTCCATCATAAGCACCTTTTTCATACCAAAAATTGAATGTCCGTTATCCTCTATACGATACATTTGTTCAGAAGTAATAGGTTGCTCTTCTACAGTCATGAATTGTTAGATGAATAAACGAGAAATAAAAATTATGAGTTGATTATTTTGGATCTATTCAAAAAGGCATGACATAGTCCTTTAGATAACATTTCCTTGTCTGGTTATTTCTCATTTCAAACGTCCTGCCATCATAAGTACACTTTATGATCGGCAGATCTTTAATTTTCGAATATCTATCTGCTACTTTATAATATTCTTGTAACTTTCTGTGAGTATAAACTGTCTTTCCTTCTTCTCTAACTCTTCTTTTTTGCATAAATTTAAAGGCCAAGATGACATGGGCCGTCTTGTATACCTGAAACATATCTCTTATTTGAAAACATCTTTGGATTTGATCGGATGGAACATAAAGACTGTCTGACGTACCAGATTTTGCTTCTATAGACAAGAATATCGACTCCTTGTTGTTAACAGCAATAATATCGGGTAAGTTTGCGCTAGATCCGCCTAAGCGTCTTGCATTCCAAACATTGCGGTTTAATTTTTGTACAAGCACATGTTCAAAACTATATCCTCTATTTCTTCTAATCCTATTCAGTCTGGTGTAAACATGTTCTAATTCATATTGGATTTTTCTTTTATTAGCAGGTTCAAGCGTTTCATATGTCTGAGTCTGGTACACCAAGATATTTTGCATTCCACGTACTAGTATATAATCCAGAAAGAATGAAACTTTTGAACCAACATGTCTTGAAAAATTATACGAGGGTTATTCTGAGGATATCAAATAATCAATAAATATACTGATAAATCATCATGATTCATGATGCTATCAAATGTTCAATCTGACGTAGAGAAAATCAATAAAAAATTTAAGGACATAGAAGAGCGAAGAAATGCTATCATAAAGGGAACTAGGGATGCAACAATCCTTTGCAGTAAGGCTATAGTCTCTTTGCACTCCCATAAGAAAAAAGAATCAATCGAATATATTGAAAAAGCCAAAAAATTATTGCAGGAATTTAAGGCATTAGGAAAGGATGATCTTCAAAAATATCTGTACATTGCGGAGCAGGAATATGTCGAGGCATTTTGTTTATTTTCGATTGCAGAAAACTCTGTTATTCCTGGCATGAAATCACTCGATGTTTCCGATATTTCGTATGTTATGGGACTGCTGGATTGTATCGGAGAAATTAAACGAATGATAATAGACAAAATTAGGGCCGAAGGTACTTCAAACATAAATACTTTATTCGAGTTGATGGATAAAATTTATGGCATTATTTATCCTCTGGCCGTCTATGATAACTTGATGCCTGGTTTAAGGAAGAAATTGGATGTATCGAGAATTCTAATTGAAAATGTTAGAGCAATAATCACGGAGGAACAAAGAAGAACAAGAATGATTGATATAATAGAACAATTCGAAAAGAAATTTATGGCTAACAAAAATTCTAAGTTTGAGTAACGATTACGCGCATCCCAACTTAATGAATGCATCGGACATGGTCTTGTTCAAACTTTTTTGCCATTCGGGAAAGTCTGTTGGATTTGAAGGATAATTGTGGTAATGATTGACCAATTTCTTATTTACTTCTGCTGTCTGTTTCAGATCTTCTGCGAGTCTCTTATTCATAGCTCCATGAATAAACATATTGAGCTTATCCACCATGCCAAATTCAGGATGTTCTCCATTTGTAATATTTTCTACATCTAACTTTGAGAGAAAATGTTTCATTCCATAATTAATTTGCTCATTTGATAATTTTTGGAGCAGTCTCCTAAAAACCTCCAGACCAGCTGTCTTGTATCCGTATGCTTCCACAAAATCCAGATTGTATTGCCAGAGTGATTCTTCGGAATAGTCATTGGCTTGAATTGAATCCACTACGACTTTTCCTGCGATAGTCGCTGCAATA
>JACMIO010000076.1 GCA_014381105.1 bacterium
AATATCCTGAGATATTAAACGACTTAAAACTCTCGCTGAAAGAATGGGAGTCTGTCGTAGTAGACGGTGAGATAGTTGTCTTAAATCAGGAAGGCGTCCCAGATTTTCACGCCCATCAACACAGAATGCATGTTCAAAATAGTAGAGAGATAATGGCTCTTTCTGTAGAAACTCCTGCGACCTATTACGTTTTTGATATACTGTATAAAGATGGCAAAGATGTTAAAGCCCTAAGTTATATCGAAAGGCGAAGAACGTTATCGAGTATGGTAAGGATAAATAAATCAATTAGAATATCCGACTATATTGAAGAAAAAGGAGTGCAGGTGTTTGAGAATAGCAAGAAATTAAGCCTTGAAGGAATAGTTGCCAAACATAAAGAAAGTCTGTACACAGAGGGTATAAGGTCCAAAGATTGGTTAAAAATAAAGAACACTAAGACGCAAGACTGTGTAATTGTAGGTTATACGAAAGGAGAAGGCGCTAGAGACAGATATTTTGGATCGCTCGTGCTAGCCGTATACTCTACGCAAGAAAAAAAATTAAAGTTTGCGGGGCATGTAGGGACTGGGTTTGATGATGAAACTCTTGAAACTATATATGCTAGGATCAAGGGCCAGGAAATTGCATCTCCTCCGGTAGATAAAGTTCCCTACCTCAATCGTAAGACGACTTGGCTGAAGCCGATAAATATTGCCGAAGTAAAATTTGGCGAGTGGACCAAGGATGGAATATTGAGGGCACCCGTCTTCTTAAGAATTCGCGAAGACAAAAGACCCGAAGAGTGCATTACTGAAGCGGACAATCCTCTTGACGGTTCTCAAATTAGAATCAATAAAAAGAGTGAAAATAGCACTAGGAATGCCAGTGCCAATAAAGTTAAGTTAACAAATCCAGATAAGATTTACTGGAATGCTACGAAGGATCATTCTAAGTTGCTAAAGAGGGATCTAATACATTATTATGAGCGAATTAGCGCCTGGATATTACCACATTTAAAAGATAGACCTCTTTCCCTTAGCCGTTATCCAAATGGAATCAGCGGTAAATCATTTTATCAAAAAGATTGGGATCAGAAAAAGCCAGACTTTGTAACTACAGCAAAAATTCATTCTGAACACAGAGGAGACAGTATTAACTACATTATTTGTAACAACATGGAGACTCTTCTTTGGATAGCGAATTTGGGATGTATTGAAATGCATCCGTGGTACAGTAGAATTAAAGAGTTTGACAAGTGCAGCACCTCCTCTCAAATGTTTGAAGAAAAATGTGGACTTAATTTTCCTGACTTTATTGTTTTTGATCTAGATCCGTACATCTATTCTGGTAAAGAAAAAAAAGGGCAAGAACCAGAATACAACGTAGCCGGGTTTAAAGCCGCAGTAGAAATTGCTTATGAATTAAGAGATATTTTAGAAGGGCTGAAAATCGACTGCTATGTAAAAACATCGGGAAAGTCAGGATTGCATATTTATGTTCCTATTTCCAATACTTATCCCTACGAACAAACCAAGAATTTTGCTGAGGTAATGGCTAAAATGATGGTTTCAAAATTTCCAAAAAAAGTTACAACGGAATGGAATACTTCAAAGAGGAAAGGGAAAGTATTTTTCGACTATAATCAAAATGCGAGGGGCAAAACAATAGCGTCTGTTTACTCCTTACGCCCTACTCCAACGGCAACCGTTTCAATGCCTATCTCTTGGAAAAAATTGGATTCCATCTTTCCGACTGATTACAATATATTAACTATCTCGAAAATTATTACGAGCGATGGTCCTTGGCAAAATATTCTCTCAGATAAACAAGACCTTAAAAAAATAATTTCTGAAATAAAAGAAATAGTCTAGGCTTAAATAATAATTATAGGTATCCTCTGTTAGTTACTAATTCTTATCCAATCTAAATGTTGGAAGTCCAATAGGAATTAATGAGGGTTAACGAATTGACGCAAATATTGCGGTGGAGTCATATTATTTCAAATCATGAAGTCTTGTTCTACTCTACATGCTTTTCTATGATTGACTGTATTCTTCCACCATATTTTCTTTTATACTCAGATTTGCATGAAGTACAGCAGAAGAATCGTTCATAATTAGCAAATTTGAAGACTTGTGGAACTCCGGCAATAATTCCATGACAAAAATCACAGTCTAAAACTATCTTCAAACCCTTTTTTATTTTCTTGAATTGTTGAATACTGTTATCATTGTAATAATTCTTATCTTGTATTCCAAAATTAGCATTGACTTTTGCAACTTTTCCAAAATCAACTACTGGTACGACTCGTTGGATGAAACCTACATTTACCAGTCTTTCAAATCTGGCTTTGACGGTAGGAGTTGTAATACCAGTTTCGCGTGAAATCTGGCGAAAAGACTTACGTCCATCCTCAAATAGCGACTTTAGTATTGATATGTCATAATCATCAAGTTCAACCGGCATTGATGATTGAAAGGTGGAGTCAAATATTAAATTTTACATTTGTAAAGCTCTACTGTTATATTTGGTCTAGCTTACTATAAGATATTGGCAAAAGATCCCATATGTGGCATGTTTGTGGAAGAAAAACTTGATTCGATCAGATACAGTACGAAAGGTAAAGAGTATTTGTTTTGCAGTAATCAATGTCTGCATGAATTCATAGAGCCAGAAAAGGAACTCAAGAAATTAAAAATTCACATGGCAATAAGCATTGGCCTAACAATACCTATATTATTTTTGAGCTTGCCTCACATGCTTCCTACCCAATTCGGTCAATTTCTTACTATGGACTTGATGCATAACTCAAGTTATATTATGTTTGTATTAGCTACCCCTTTACAATTTTGGATTGGCTGGAGATTCTATAAGGGCTTTTGGGACGGCGTTAAGGCAAGAGCTTCAAACATGGATACACTTATAGCAATAGGAACTTCGGCAGCATATCTGTATAGCGCTGCAGTAACAATCACTCCAGATCTCTTTCCATTTAAAGCAGTTTACTTTGAAACAGCTGCCGTAATTATTACTTTGATACTTATGGGTAGATTGCTAGAAACAAGAACAAAAGAAAAAGCTTCTGTCGCCGTAAGAAAATTACTTGATTTGCAGCCACGTATGGCTAACGTATTGCGACCAACAACTAGTCCTTCTGGACAAATCCTCGAAACAGAAACTGAAATTCCTATTGAGGAAATAAGGGAAGGAGATATATTGATAGTTAGACCTGGTGAGAGTATTCCCACCGACGGACTAATAATTGAGGGTACATCCTCATTGGATGAATCTCCTATTACCGGAGAGAGTATTCCTGTTGATAAAACAAAAGGTGATGATGTTATTGGCGCAACTATGAACAAGACAGGCTTGTTAAAGATTAAAGCTGCAAAGGTCGGACAAGATACAGTGCTCTCCCATATAATAAATCTTGTTGAAGAAGCTCGGACCGGGAAAGCTCAAATGCAAAGAACAGTAGATCAGGTTGCAAAATATTTTGTTCCTGCAATAGTTATCACTGCTATCGGCGTAGGGTTAGGTTGGTATTTTGTGGGAAACATAGGTTTCACATATAGTCTTTTAGCTTTCGTTTCAGTAATCATTATTGCCTGTCCTTGTGCCTTGGGAATTGCCACACCTGCTGCATTGATGATGGGTTCCGCAAAGGCTTCTGAGCACGGTATACTATTCAAGGGTGGAGAATACCTGGAGATTGCAAGTAAAGTACAAACAATAGTATTTGACAAGACTGGAACACTAACAGAAGGAAAACCATCTGTTACTGATATTTATGATATATCTGAATCCAAAATTGGAGAAAAGGAATTGCTGCGATTGGCAGCTATTGCAGAATCGGGCTCTGAGCATCCATTAGGACAGGCAATTGTAAGGAAAGCTAAAGAAGACAATGTGATTCAAAGTCCAGAATTATCCGAATCAATTGCAGGGCATGGAATAATTGCGAAGTATCAAAACCATGTACTTCTGGTAGGAACAAGGAAACTTATGGTTGATAATAAAATTTCAATTCCTGAAAATGTTGAGTCAAAGTTGAGCGAATTTGAAAATATGGGCAAGACTGCTGTCTTGGTATCGATAGATTCTAATCTTTCTGGAATTTTGGCTCTTGCTGATACATTAAAAGATACCGCAAAGACTGCTGTAGGATCTTTAAAATCTAATGGGAAAGAGGTCATAATGCTTACAGGAGACAATGAGAGAACAGCAAATCATATAGCAGCTGAAGTAGGAATCAAAAATGTTATGTCCCAAGTTCTACCACAACAAAAAGAAAAAGTAATCGCAAAACTCATGTCGGAGACGAAAATAGTAGCCATGGTAGGAGACGGAATTAATGATGCACCAGCATTAGCTAGAGCAGACTTGGGAATAGCTATTGGATCAGGGACAGATGTCGCAAAAGAAACTGGTGGTATTATACTAATAAAAGGTGACGTTAGAGACGTATCCATAGCACTCGAGCTAGGAAGGAAAACAGTTTCCAAGATTAAACAGAATCTTTTCTGGGCTTTTGCATATAATACAGGGTTGATACCAATTGCTGGTGGCGTATTAGTTCCGCTACTCGGAGTCGGAATATTTGGGTGGTTACCAATGTTGGCAGCACTTGCAATGGCCATGAGTTCTGTAACTGTCGTTGGTAACTCTATTTTACTTGGAAGATACAGGCCAAAGTTCTCTCATGCACCAGTATAGGTTTCTAATTTATCTTACAAAATAAACTACATGCAATATTTATTCGGGCAGTATTCTGAAAACCTTACCTTGTCCGATAGATACTACATACAAGTAACCATCTGGGCCAACAGTGAGGTCAGTTATGCCACCAAATCCCACTCCGAATATAATCTCTTCTGCTCCAAAGGTGATTGGGTTCCGAATGTATCTATCTGCAAGAGCTGGGGGAAGTACGAGGTCATTTCTTGCTTCGTTTAATTCAAAGTGATAAATGCGACCATTATGAACATCTCCAACAAACATGTCGTTTTCATATTGAGGTCCTAATTTGTCAGAATCTAAAAATACTATTGACGTCAATCCTGGGCTTCTTGTCCAAACTAATTTGGGGTCATTATATCTTCCGTTACCATCAAATGTTATCAGATCATCAATATTAGATTTTTTTTGTGAGGCCGAAAAACCATACATTTGTTGCCAACCGCTATTGAATCCTGGATTTACTAGGTTTATTTCATCCCCATCAACTGGTCCATTCTCTGTGTCCCATAGAAACCCTGTTATGGGATCAAAATCCAGTCCAAAACTGTTTCTGATACCGTAGGCGTAATACAATCGCAAAGGCATAGAATCTCCTAGTATCCCTTCTCCTACAGGCTTTCCGCCTTGTGTTATTCTTAAAATACCACTGCGTCCATCCGCAACTATTCCATCATCAAAGTTTTGAGTTTGTGTTGCCTCAAAATCGGCTTTAAATGACCCGTCAATGTCTCCTACTGGAACGTAAATGTTGTTGTCAGGACCGATTTGTATTGCTCCTCCGTTATGTCTTGGTCCAGGGTCTGCAGGCAAATCCAAAAGAAGTACGGGATTTACAAGTCTATTATCAACTAGTTCATATTTGTAAAGGCGATTTCCTACTGGGGCTTTACCTGCCCTATCACTTCCATCATTACCATCAATTTCGGTAAAGTAGAGGTAAACATTTGTTTTAAAATCATTTTTGGAAACCGCGATTCCACACATTCCCCTTTCAATAGAATTTGCTACATCCACATCGAGAAGAGGCATATCTGTAACTATTCCTCTATTAACCCTCATTACGGTTCCTTTATCCTTTTCCAAAATAAGAAAGTCATCAGGACCCAGAAAAGCCATGGTTGTAGGTACGTGCAACCCTTCGGCTACCTCCTCAACTTTGAGGCTGGAATCTGAGACTTCGGGATGGTCTGTCCCCCTGTTAAGCACCCTTTCTTTTAACGTGGTTTGACCGTGGGTCTGATCAAAATAAAAGGTGAAATTAAAGATAAGAATAAAGAGAAACGGAAGAATAAGATAGCTGTTCACCCTAGGCTGAAATAACAAGATTAGATTCGCGTTTCACAGCAAGTAACGGCAAATATTAATTTACCTTCTCAGTTCTAGCATACAATTCTGCCGTTAGCATCTAATTCTCATAACGTTTATGAATATATACTAGTAATTCTCGTTAGTTGAAATCACTATTAGTCTACATAATTACATTTTTTATGTTCTCAGCATCATCACTATATTTTTTAGTTGCAATTTTTGGAGAGAGTATTGAAAGCGACGAAACACACATTTCGCAGCCAGTTGAAGGACAAGAGGAAGTTGTTAACGAATCCGGACGCA